>CAYJNA010000033.1:0-22050 GCA_964371225.1 uncultured Desulfovibrionaceae bacterium | reverse complement strand
GTGAAGAAGGTACAGAAAAGCTTGTTTCCTTCATCCGCACCTTCTGCGACTTGAAACTTTGGCACGTACAGTTCAACGTTATCAACGCTGACACCTTGCGCGCTGCTCAAGAAAACCCAGAAAAGTATCGCAACCTTATTGTACGTATCGCTGGCTACAGCGCATACTTCTGCGATCTTTCCCCAGACCTTCAAAATGACCTTATCGCTCGTACCTCACACGGTGCATTCTAAGCGAAAGCTTTTTGAAGCCAGTTAAATAACATAGGGGGTTCGGTTTTTCCGAATCCCCTTTTAAACCATAAAGAGAGCCTTATGAGCAGTTTTGAAGACAAGAAGAAAACCGGCATTGTATTTAATATTCAAAAATACTCAGTTCACGACGGGCCAGGTATTCGCACCATTGCCTTTTTAAAAGGATGTCCTTTGCGTTGTCGTTGGTGTAGTAATCCTGAATCCCAAGCTCGCGACCCTGAATTGGCTTTCAATGAAAATCGATGTCTTACCTTAAGCAAATGTAAACACTGTATCAATGCATGTTTACGTGGTGCCATCTCGCGCCGTGATGACGATAAAATTGTTATTGATCGCTCTTTGTGCGAAGGTTGCGCCATGCCTTGTGCAGAAGCTTGTCCTGCCAACGGGCTCATTGTTTATGGAGAGTCGCGCACTGTTGATGATGTTCTTAATATTGTAGAGCAAGACGCTGCTTTTTATGCGCGTTCCGGTGGAGGTATGACTCTTTCCGGCGGGGAACCCATGATGCAAGGTGAATTTGCAGCGGCTCTTTTACGTGAAGCGCGTCGCCGTCGTTTAAAAACAACCATCGAAACATGTGGTGTTGCGCCTTGGTCTGCCTATGAAGAAGGGGCAAAAAGCCTTACTTCGCTTATTTTTGACATCAAACATATGGATGAAGAAAAGCATAAAGAACAAACAGGCGGTTCCAATGCCATTGTTTTAGAAAATTTCAAAAAGCTTGTGGAAAATTTCCCCAACTTACCCATACGTGTACGCACGCCCATTATTCCTGGCTTTAACGATAGCGTAGAAGATGTAGTGGCCATAGCCAATTTCTTAAAGCCTTTCGAACACGTGGAATATGAAATGTTGCCTTATCACCGTTTGGGAACACAAAAATATCACTTCCTTGATCGTGAAGCCCCCATGGGTGAAGTGACATTGCCACAAGAGGCCATGTACCCCCTTATCGCTGCAGTTAAAGAAATATTAGGTACGCGCCTCATTGTGCCTAAATAAATTGCTTTCTCACAAGGGGAAGATGCTTCCAATCTTCCCCTTTTTCAATTAAAATTACCGTTATATAAGCTCTAACCAATGTTTTGCACAAAGCTTTTTTTCTCCTAGAAAACCATGCTGACATTTTAAATGGTCTATTCTTTGCAGTGACAACTTAGATGTTCTTCTTCACAAGTACAGAAGCCTATTTCTTTTTGCACAGAAAAAAATTTTGGGGGTAACTATGACGGGGCGCACAGCCAACCTACTCCATAAACACTACGAACGTTTACTTGACGCCTTGGCCGACGGTATTTTTATTACTGATGCCTTTGGTAATACCTTAAAAGTAAACCGCATGTATGAGCAACTTACCGGCATTCGCGCTCATGAAATATGTGGTAAAAACGTGCGTACTTTGCAAGAAGAAGGTATCTTTGATAATGTGCTCAACCCTGAAATTGTGCGTACTTCAAGGCCAGCCACCAAGGTACAACAATTACGTAATGGTAAAAAAGTAGTGCTTTCCGGCATACCGGTCTTTGATGAAAAAGGCGAACTATGCCTTGTAGTAACCTTTGTGCGCGATATTACCATGCTCACCCAGCTCAATGAACAAATGGAAGGGCAAACCCAGCTTATCAATCAAATGAATGAGCAATTAGCTTATGTGGCGCAAAAACAATCTGCCACCTCGCGCCCCATTTATGCCTCCACATCCATAGAAGATGTCATTAATCTGCTGGATCGTCTTGCCAAAACCGATGCTACCATTCTTATTTTAGGCGAAACAGGTGTAGGTAAAGACGTTTTTTCCCGCTATGTACACGACCAAAGCTTACGTAGAAACAAGCTTATGCTAAAGGTTGACTGTGGCGGTATTTCTGAAGCGCTCACGGAATCTGAAATGTTTGGGTATATGCCGGGTGCATTTACCGGCGCCGCTGCCAAGGGAAAAGCCGGATATTTTGAAATGGCCGATGGCAGTACCATTTTTTTGGATGAATTGGGTGAATTGCCTCTTTCTATGCAAACACGTTTATTGCGTGTTTTGCAAGATGGCGAAATATTGCGTGTGGGTTCCACCACTCCCAAAAAAGTTAATGTACGCATTATTGCTGCCACCAATAGAAATTTAGCCGAATGTGTAGACGAAGGCACTTTTCGCCGCGACTTATACTATCGCCTCAATGTGGCCACAGTGTACATTCCCCCTTTACGCGAAAGACAAGACGACGTTCCGCCTTTGGCAGAGCATTTTTTACATGAATTTACTTCCAAATACCATAAGAGTATGGCTTTTATGGATGTAACCATTGATATTTTACGCAGCTATAATTGGCCAGGTAATGTGCGTGAATTGCAAAATCTTGTACATAGTCTTGTGGTTACACGTAATACCACGCTTATCTCCCCCCATGATTTACCTATACATATTAGCGGGCGTAATGATAAAACACCACATTATGCTGAAAATATGCTTAATACGGAACGACCTCTCAAAGATATTATGGCAGAGATAGAGAAAGATTTTCTTGAGCGCGCCATAGAAATGCACGGCTCTGTGCAAAAAGTAGCAGAAATATTTAAAATTAATCGCAGTACTATTTTCAGGAAATTACAGGATAAATAAGGTACTAAAAAGCAATGCATTCTAAAAGTAGAATATTATAATCAAGAAAGCGTAATAAACTTTAAAAGTCTATTACGCTTTCTTTAGGTTAGTCGACACTGAAAAACTACTTAAATATCAGTAAAAATAGAATTTATAGCTTAAAAAGCTTAATAAATTTTGCCAGAAATAAACGTATGGAATACGTTTTCTAGCAAAATTTAGACATGTGAAATGCTTTTTTCAGCTGTCGGCTACACAAGACGTGCCTCTGGCATGGCTCGCCGCCACGTAAAATAAGCCGTCACTTGCTTACGCGTCCCCGAAAGGGGTATTTGGAGTGAGCACGCCTGCAGCAATAAAGCACTTGCCCATTGCGCCAAGCTTTTCCCTATTTTTTCTTACTTTCAGGTGGAGATGATATTTGCATTTCCTTCAATTCCAAAGTACGCGTTCTAAATTTGAAAAGTCCTTCCAAAAGCGCATTAATATCGCCCAACATGCGAATATCAAAGTCAGCTTGTTCGCCGGCCACCAGAACATTGGCAGACCCAGTACTCCAACGTACCGGCCCGCCACGCCCTGAGCTCATACTCAGCTTTGATGTGAAAATAGGATAATCTTTAGGAGGCGTATATTCCATTTTTCGTGTAAGAGCATCACGTAGTTTACCTATGGAAAGCCCCACTGCGTCAGCCAGTGCATGCAGATGCTTACTTTCGGATGTTCCTTGCGTACGGCGTACCATAAATTGCGGCGCTTCTATCTTATCTGCTCCCAAATTAACATTCATATATTGCGCCGGTGCTCCCATCTCATCCACAAAAGATTTAAAAGCAGAGCCCAGCTCAAAATTTTCCACATACACAGGACTACCGGTTAAGCGTTCCACCAATCTCCAATTATCAATATCTATATATACATTTCCATCTACCCACGGCCAGCGGCGCTTGAGCCTTGGCAAAGCATAGGCAAAGGAAAGGTCAGCAGTGTTATTGATGCCCGGAAAATTCATGTTCATAGAACTTAGTCGCGCCTGAAATACATCAGAAGCATCATGTGCCCCCCCCACAAACCATGAGAAATTCAAGGTTCCAGGCCCAAGGCCTAGGGTATCACCCACACGCAAAAAGCTTGTTCCCACAAGGCCACGTGGTATGGCGTCTTCTGTAAAATCTGAAACTATTTCATCTTCAGGGGTTTTTCGTGTATAGGCTGTACCTCGTGGCATACTCAACCTATCCGCTGAAGTTCCGTGTACGGTATAAAAAACAGCCCCCAACTTTCCTTGCGGTAAGCTCAGCTCAGGACTTTCAATCTTAAGACGAAAGCGTAAACCTTCTTCACCTTTGGAAGGTACAGGCATGGGAAGCTGTTCTATAACTTCCACATCACGCGTAAAGGACTTTGCGCCCGTTGGCGTCTGAGCATCTTTTGAAGCCGCTACAGTACTTTTTTCTTTATCCGCGCTGGGTTTTGTGGCTTGCTGTGAGGCAGGCTGTAATGTTGCCCCCACACTTTGCAAAGAGCTCAGCACTCTTTGAGTATAATTTTGCACATGTTTAGCTATTTGAGAATAATCATGAGGATTAGCAGAAAAACCTTGTAATACTCTGCCTTGCTGAAATTCAGGCAAGGGCTTGGCCCACCATAATAAATATTCACCTCCGCGAGACACATAGAAATCTGTAGTAACAGCGCCCCCCAGAGCCACTTGTGCCACATCTACCCCTACCATGCTGGCTATTTTTTTTATATCATTGGCAGAAAGGTGAAATTGCGCACCAAAGCCTTTACTCTGGCTCATGCCAAAGCTGCCAGAAGCATCAAAGGAAGGATCCTTTATGGGGCTTTGCACCTTAAAATCCCGCACCACAAAGGAGCTACCGTCCCAAAACAATTGCCCCGATGCTAAGGAAGGTTTTATATTTTGCTCTTTTTGGTCAAGAGCCATACCAAATCGCTTTACTACGCGCATCAATAAAGGGTTTTCAGGGGTGGGTGGCCACGTTTTAAGTTGCGCCAACACACGCGCACGCGACCATATGCTTTTTGCTCCCGTTAAAATATTTGGTGTCACAACAGAGTCACGACATTGCCAACGCAAATCCACATCACCGCTATCATAATCCAAGGAGCCAAAGCCCAAAATATAGTGAGCATCTTTACCATTTTTAAGGCGCACATCACGGAAACTATTGGAAATAGTATTTGTGATGGCAGCCAACTGTTTAAAGGATAAAGTAATATCCGCTGGAAGCTCTTGTACGGAAGGTAAAACCCACTGTGAAGCAATTTTTGGCGCTGCTAAAAGAGATGTGCGCAAACGTATTTGTGTGGCATTGATTTGTCCATGCATGCGGGCGGAAATGGTTATGGAACGCCCTTGTGGCCCTAGCTGAAAACCTGCCAACTCAATTTCACCTATATCCAAGGCAAACCATGATGGAAAAAATGGGAAAAACATACTTTGTTCCTCGTCATCATCATCTTCTTCCATGTGATAACGCGGAGCACGGGGCATATAAACACCCACCAATGTGCCAAGTCTAAGCCCAATGGTCACTTTACCATCCAAAACTTGTTCAGCTGTAAGTAAACTTTCTATAACATCTTTTTTTTCTAAAGAAGTCGTATCACTGGGCGCTGCTACACCATCTTCTGTAAATTCCGTTAGCGAAAAATGAGCATCATTGGTTTCAACCAAACCTGTTAATGGCGCTTTATTTTTAAATAGATTTTCCGGAATATCCTTATCATGCCTATAGTTCCATACAGCTCGTAAGCTTGGCCAAATGCTTGACCATTGAGGATGCAAGGTGCCTTCATCTATGCGTAACCACGGCCCATAGGGGTCAAAAATGCGTAAATCATAAATCTGTATTTTCTTTTCCCAAAAGCCACGAATGGTGGTGAGCTGAATGCGCAGTCCCAAGGGTTTTCCTAAATAATTTACCCCAGATTCTACACATTCGGTCAGCAAACCTTCCCCCATGGGAGATGTAAGATACGCAAGACCTGCACTAAGAAAAATAACAAGACTTAGTATAAAACCCAAAAACCAAGAAAGACAACGAAACCACACAGAACGTTTTTTTTTGCCTTGTGCGGGCTTTGGCGATGGGGGGCTGCTTTGCTTTGCTTCATAAACCTTATCCGCATTTTTTTCTCTCAATTCTTGTAAACTGAGTACTCTCTTTTTTGTCTTGGAAGGGGAAGCTGGCGCATGTAGGGTAGTGAGGGAATCTGGGCTCATATTTTTATAGGGAATTAACCATGTAAGTAAATGTTTTTTTGTTAAAATTTCACCAAGGCTGAAAAAATTTGCCACATTCTATAGGATAGTGCAAGGAGAAAAATTTCGCTGCATAAACTTCTATTTTTCAATGCATAAGGTTTACTTGCATAAGGCTTTTTTTTTAAGTAAAATAGTTCATGTATTTAAAAAACAAAGAAAAATAAAACATGTTAAAAGACTCTTAATATACAAAATGGCGTAAATACATTCTAAACAATGATATTTTAAAAATATGGATATCTAGATGTTTAAAGCAAATAACGAGCCTTTGAAAGTAAAAAAAATTATTATTTTTTTATGTACTATTCCTTTTGTTATGGCAGCTGTGGGAGGATTTTATATCACACAGCTTGAGAATGTTTTGTACAGCAACATACAATATTCCATAAAAGAAGTGGGCGCTCATGCAGCATCTGTGGCAAATGAGTCCTTAATTCACACCACCTCACTACTGAAAAGCACAGTAGACAGCCCCACATTACGCACAGATGGTTTTTCTAAAGACGAAATATATACCTATTTGCGCGAGGCCATAAAGAAAAATGGGTGGTATGACATTATCATCGCAGATCTTAAAGGTGCGGGAAGAAGTATTAATGGTATCAACGTTAATGTGGCAAATCGAAGCTATTTTAAAGATGCATTACAAGGACAAACAGTTACCTCTTCCATTGTATATAATGCCTTTTACGGTAAGTACTTCATCACCCATGCTACACCTATTTTAAACGAAAATAATACCATAAAACAAATTCTTATAGCATTAGAAGTTATTACAGACTCTCTCTTTTTGCACGGTCTTGCTGTAGATTTTAACATGGATTCAAAACTTTTCTTCGTAGATGCACATGGTTCATGGGTGGCGCATGGCGAAGTGTACATGACATCTTTTTGGAATTTTTTGGCTTTAGAAAACAAAAGCATCAGCCAGAATGCAACCATACAATATGCTGAAAATATAGAAAAAAATGCAAGTCCCTTTCTATTCCAAGGTGTAAAAAGTTACCTTTCCGTCTCCCCCATTGGAAGTACGGGCTGGTCTGTAGTAGGCATTACCCCAAGCCATACAAAAACAGATAATGTAAAGCCCATACTTACTTTCTCTGTCATTCTTTTTTTAGGCATTTTTGCAGCCATGGTTTTTTGTATGGCCTATCTTTACAGAGTAGGTAAAGCCTATACAAGCTATAGAAATTTTTCCCATGCGGTCACCTCTTCACACGGTATTTTTTATTTTTATCTGACAGAACAAGGCCTTGTTCACAATGCCAATGAATATTTTTATGCCCAATTGGGCTTAAGCGATGCTCAAAAAACTGTGCAGATTTTGGACTATGCCCCCTACATAGATCAAGCAAGCCTCCTTGCCCATTTAAAACTGGGTAAACCTTTTGTGCTCAATATGGTGTCTGCACAGGGAAAAAAACTGCATATACAATGTACTGTAATGCCACAGTTAGCAAAAACAGACATGTATTTGTTGTTAGGTATAGACATATCCAGCTATAAAGCCAGCCGCGAAGTAGAAATATTACGCTCGCAGCATCATGAACTACAACAAGTTATTAATGCCTTACCGCATGCACTTCTTGTTCACTCTGCCGATGGCATACGTCTTGCCAACAAGGCAGCATTACGCATTATAGGTGTAGAAAATGTCGATGAAATGCGCGAAGGTATTTTATACGGTATGGACTCTGACGCCTTTGCAGAGCAAGTGCGCATGATACAAAGAGTTCTCACTAAAGGATCTTCTGAAAGCAACGAATTTAATTTTATAGATAGTGACGGCGTAGAAAGGGTGATGCGCAATGTACAATCGCCTGTTTTTGATGACGATGGTCATGTTAAATACGCAGTGAATCTTTGCGAAGATATTAGCGATACCTTACGCTTACAAAAACAGTTAAAAGACGAAGTGCAACGTTTGCATGAAATTTTAGATAGTTGCCCCTCTGGTTTTTTCTATACCAATGAAAGAGTGGTACATTATTGTAACCCCACCATTCAAGCCATGATGGGGCTTGAAGTGGGTAAGCCCGTACCTTTAAAAAAGCTAAACTTGGAAGAACAAGTAAAAAGCATTCGCGACAAAGTGGAAAACGGTATTAATGTCTACGACGAGCCCATGTCCGTAACTGATATTTACGGGCAGGAGCGGCATCTTTCCGTGACCTCCTTGGGAACCACATGGTATGGAAAATGGCATTCTATGGTTTGGGCCTATGATGTCACAGCCATACATAAAGTACAAAAAGAGCTCATTGACGCTAAAGACGCTGCCGAGTCTGCCACTCGCGCCAAAAGCGATTTTTTAGCCACCATGAGTCATGAAATACGTACACCTCTGAATGCTGTGCTGGGCTTTTTACATGTATTTGAAAAAGGAAATTTAAACCAAACGCAAAAAAATTATATCAATAAAATAACCATTTCCGCTAAAGGGCTTTTACGTATCATTAATGATATTTTAGATTTTTCTAAAATTGAAGCTAATAAAATGGATTTGGAATATACAGCCTTCAATCTTCGCGCTAACATGGACGCCGTGTACAGCATCATGTCCTTCACGGCGCAGGACAAGGGGCTAACTTTCACATTCCATATGGATGAAGATGTACCTTCCATCATCATGGGCGATGGCGAAAGGTTAAATCAAGTATTATTAAATTTACTCAGCAATGCCATTAAATTTACAGCGCAAGGCTCTATTGCTTTACATATACGTGTGACGGATTTTCTTGATAACACGCATTTTACCCTTCAATGTAGCGTGTCTGATACAGGCATTGGTCTTTCTGAAGAACAAGCAAACAATCTATTTAAACCTTTTTCCCAAGCAGACACGTCTACTTCTCGTCGTTTTGGCGGTACTGGCTTGGGGCTTGTTATCAGCCAACGTATTATGCACCTTATGGGCGGAGATATAACATTGAACTCTGAGCTGAATAAAGGCTCTACCTTCACCTGCACCCTCCCCGTTCGTGTGGCCACATTGGAAGAACAGCAAATTCTGGCATCTTCCAGATTACAAGGGGAAGGTAAAAGCAAGCAAGAAAATGAAGAGGAGCAATTAGCTCAATTGCGCACAAAACACGTGCTGGTGGTAGAAGATAATATGATCAATCAAGAAATTGCCGCCGCCATGTTGGAAGAATATGGCTTAACATTGGATTTTGCCGATAATGGGCAAGAAGCGGTGAAAAAAGTACAAGAAAAGACCTACGATCTTATTTTTATGGACTTACAAATGCCTGTCATGAACGGTTTTGACGCCACCAGTGCCATTCGTCAATTGGGGCAAACTCTCCCCTATCTCAAAACCATACCCATCATAGCTATGACGGCCAATGTCATGACTGAAGACAAAGCCAGATGCGATGCCGTGGGCATGAACGATCATGTGGGTAAACCTATTATGCCACAACATCTACGCGCTTGTTTGCTGCATTGGCTTACATAAAACACAGCATAAAAAACAGCGTGGAAACCCTATCTTTTTTGTAGCCTTTTGAGTGCAAAATTTATAGACTATTTCACCACACATATACATCATAAAGGATTTTTTATGAATAAAGACATATATGCCCAAAGACGTGACGCTTTGCGCCAAAAAATGCATCAAGCCGGTTTAGACGCCTTGCTCATTTCTTATGCGGCCAATCGCTTTTATCTCTCAGGCTTTGAATTACACGACCCTCAATTTAATGAAAGTGCGGGTCGTCTTATTATCACGCAAGATGGCAAAGATTGGCTTTGTACCGACGCACGCTACTTAGACGCGGCACGCCGCCTTTGGGACGAAGAGCGCATATACATTTATGGCGGGGACGCTGCCTCTGACATACGCAAGCTCTTAAAGGATAAGGTCGGGGGACGCATTGGCGTGGAAAAAAATATGGTTTCAGCACAGTTTTATCAAAAGCTTGCTTGCGGCCTCAGTTTAAGTTCTGCGCAAAATCTTGTAGAATCATTACGCGTCATAAAAGACAGTAGTGAAATTGCTCTCATGGAAAAATCTTGTGAGCTTAATCACAGACTTATGGAGTGGGTTTATACAGAACTCCATATAGGGCGCAGTGAGGCTGACCTTTCATGGGCCATTGAAAAATATTTTCGTGAGCACGGCGCTTCAGAATTAGCCTTTAGTAATATTGTGGCCGTGGGCCCCAACGCAGCTTTGCCCCATGCCATCCCCGGAGATACCCTTATACAAAATAACAGCCCCGTGCTCATTGATGTGGGTTGCCGCCTAGGAGATTATTGCTCAGACCAAACGCGTACTTTTTGGGTAGGCGATAGTGATACACCTGTACATTTCATGCTTACGCAACAGTTAGTACGCACCGCCCAAGAGGCCGCCATTGCCGCCATTACTCCGGGCGCTGTCTGCAGCGATATTTACCATATAGCACGCTCTGTGTTTGAAGAAGAAGGCGTAGCCGAAGCTTTTACCCACGGTTTGGGGCATGGCGTAGGCTTAGAAACACACGAAGCCCCTTCGCTCAGCCCTCGTTGCCAAACAGTGCTACAGCCCGGCATGGTGGTTACAGTGGAGCCTGGCTTGTACTATCCTGAGTGGGGCGGCGTGCGCCGTGAATTTATGGTACTGGTGCAAGAAGAAGGTTGTAAAATATTATAATTTTCACGGGATACGCATCTGCAACAGCTACTACGGCTTTGTACTATGGAGAATATAGCTATAAAAACAGAGTGTTACAACATCGCACATCTGTTTTCAACCTAGCCATATTTGACAAGAGCATTTTTTCTATGCTATGCATCCCCACATAATTTATATTAAAATTTTTTGCGTACCATTATATTCAATTATACGCAAAATTTTTTTGATATAAGCATTGGCTTATGCATGCCTTAGGGCACCTTGAATTTCTTATTTATATGGAGTTTCTTACATGAATAAAGGTAAATCTTTATTGTTTGCAGGTTTGTCCTTAGCGATGCTTGCCACCCCCTCCTTGGCCGCCGATGTTATCAAACTTGGCGTTGCCAGTTCGCTGACAGGTGATATTGCTTCCTATGGTATTCCTACCTTAAACGCAGCGCAAATTGTGGCTGAGCAAATCAACGCTCAGGGTGGCATTGATGGTAAAAAAGTGGTGGTTGTAGCACAAGATGACCAATGTAAGCCAGAGCTTGCCACCAACGCTGCCACCAAGCTTATTTCTGACGACGTTGACATTATCATTGGGCACATTTGCTCCGGCGCCACCAAGGCTGCTTTGCCCATTTACAATAATACCAAGCTCATAGCCATGTCTCCGGCTTCTACAACACCAAGCCTTACCACCAGTGGCGAAAACCCTTACTTTTTCCGTACCATTGCCAACGGTAATGCCCAAGCTACCCTTTCTGCAGACTTTGTTAGCAACACACTTAAAGCTAAAAAAGTCGCCATTATCCATGACAATGGCGAATACGGCAAAGGCTATGCAGAAGATAACAAAAAACTTATTGAAGCTGCCGGTAAATCTCAAATAGTTCTTTTTGATGCCGTAAATCCCGATGCTGTAGACTATAGCGCCGTGGTAAAAAAGCTTAGAAGAGAAAAAGTAGATGTTATCATTTTTGGCGGCTATCACCCCACAGCATCCAAACTTATTCAGCAAATGCGTCGTAATCGCGTAAATGCACCACTTGTGGGCCCAGACTCCATTAAGACTGATACCTTTATCACCATGGCTGGCACCGAAGCTGAAGGCGTGTACGCATCTTCTCCTTCTGACACTTCTTCATTGCCCATTTACCAAACGGCGCGTGATCAGCACATCAAAAAATATAATGCAGAGCCCGGCCCCTTCTATTATAATGCCTATGCCGCTGCTCAGGCTTTACTTAACGCTGTGGACAAAGCCGACAGCACCGACAGTGCTAAGCTTGTAGAAGTGTTACGTAGCGTTACCATCGATACCCCAGCGGGTTCCATCAGCTTTGACGCCAAAGGCGACCCCATTGGCGTGGGTCTTTCCCTCTATCAAGTGAAAGACGGAAAATATATAGAAACAGAAAATAAAATCTAAATATATACATACAAAGAGGTATAGGCATCTTCATAAATGCTTATGCCTCTTTTTTTATACTGTTCCATTTGACAGACAATACCGCGCTATGGTACGAAAATCTGTTACTTTAGAGTGAGATTTTAAGAAAAAACATTTTTCTTATGCGATTATTGAAATGTTTAAACGTATTGCATTGAGAAGCAAAACGCTTTCACGCTCACTGCTAAATGTTGGCTTGTGCATGCCCTAGGGTACCTTGAAATTTTTTATTGTATGGAGTTTCTCTCATGAATAAAGGTAAATCTTTATTACTTGCTGGCTTGTCCTTAGCGATGCTCGCTACCCCCGCCATTGCTGAAGATGTTATTAAAATAGGTGTGGCTGGTGCGCACTCTGGCGACCTTGCCTCTTACGGCATCCCCACATGGAATGCAGCACAATTAGTTGTGGAAGAAATCAATGCCAAGGGCGGCATCGATGGTAAAAAAGTTGTTATCATTGACGCTGACGATCAATGTAAGCCTGAACTTGCCACCAACGCTGCCAACAAGCTTGTTTCTGAAAAAGTAGACGTTATCATTGGGCACATTTGTTCCGGAGCTGCCATAGCTGCCATGCCCATTTATAACAGCTCTAAAATCATCTCCATGTCTCCTTCTGCTACAACTCCAAGCTTGAGCAAAAGCGGCGACAACCCATATTTCTTCCGCACCATCGCCAACGATGATGACCAATCTAAGCTTTCTTCCAGCTTTGTAAGCAATACCTTAAAGGCCAAAAGAGTAGCCATTTTACATGACAACGCTGACTACGGTAAAAGCTATGCTGAAAACAACAAAAAGCTCATCGAAGCTGACGGCAAAACAGAAGTAGTTCTTTTTGAAGCCATTAACCCTGACGCTGTGGATTACAGCGCCACTGTTAAAAAGTTAAGAAGAGAAAAAGTAGACGCCGTTATCTTTGGTGGTTATCACCCCACCGCTTCTAAGCTTGTACAACAAATGAGACGCAGCCGCGTAAAGGCTCCTTTCATTGGTCCTGACGGCGTAAAAGACCCTGCCTTTATCAAAATGGGTGGCAAAGAAGCTGAAGGCGTATACGCTTCAGGCCCTTCCGATACTTCTACCCTTGAAATTTACAAGCAAGCTCGTGAACAGCACTTAAAGAAATTTAATGCTGAGCCAGGTGCATTCTTCTACCCAGGCTATGCTGCAGCACAAGCATTACTTAATGCCATTGACAAAGCTGACAGCACCGACACCCAGAAAGTTATGGAAGCTCTTCGTGCGCAAGCCATTGACACCCCTGCTGGTACCATTAAGTTCAGCGCCAACGGTGACCCTGTAGGTGTAGGTCTTTCCATGTACCAAGTGAAAGACGGTCAGTTTGTAGAAACTGAAAATAAAATTATTATTGAATAAAGAACCCTTGTAATGTGGGGCCTTAGGGCCCCACTTTTATGCTGTCTGCACCTTATTCAACTTTCCTCTTCTTTGAATTTCCCCTGTAACATATAAGGCCAGCAGAATACTAGCCACATGGACGGATTGTAATGGATATACAATACTTTATAGAACTTTTCTTTGGTGGGCTCACCCGCGGTAGTATCTACGCACTCATTGCCCTAGGATACACCCTTGTTTATGGGATTATTGAGCTTATCAACTTTGCCCACGGCGAAATTTATATGATTGGCGCTTTCACAGCCTTTTTGGTGGCCACTGCTCTTGGCATCATGGGCTTTCCTGCCTTGGCCATACTCATTATTGCTGCTTTGGTGGCCGTTCTTTGGTGTGCCTCATACGGGTACACCCTTGAAAAAGTGGCTTATAAGCCTTTACGCGGCGCCCCAAGGCTTTCACCACTTATTTCTGCCATTGGTATGTCTATCTTTTTACAAAACTATGTTATCTTGGCTCAAACCCCCGATTTCGTGGCTTTCCCCCGTCTTATCCCCGAATTAGAATTTTTATACACTTGGGACATTATGGGCTCCAGTGACTTTATCATTCTTGTGACCAGTACCGTAGTTATGGTGGCTCTTACCCTTTTCATCACTTACACCAAGATGGGTAAGGCCATGCGTGCCACAGCGCAAAACCGTAAAATGGCTTTGCTTTTGGGCATAGATGCAGATCGCATCATCTCCTTGACCTTTATCATCGGTTCTTCTTTGGCAGCTGTGGGCGGCGTGCTCATTGCTTCACATATGGGACAAGTAAACTTTGCCATTGGCTTCCTTGCCGGTATCAAAGCCTTTACGGCGGCGGTTCTTGGCGGCATTGGTTCTTTACCCGGCGCCATGCTGGGCGGCATTGTTTTAGGCCTTTGCGAAAGCTTCACCACAGGCTATTTTTCCGGAAACTATGAAGATATGATTGCCTTTGCCATTCTTATCCTCATTCTTATTTTCCGTCCTGATGGCATTCTTGGCAAAGCCAAAGTACAAAAGGTATAGGGGGCGCATATGCATACTTTACTCAAAGCCAGCATAGTTGCCATATGGTTTATGGTGCTCACCTTTCCGCTCATGGGCATACAAATTAATGCTGTAGACTCCACCATTGCCATTCGCTGGGAACGTGTTTTTGGCATGGGTATTGCCACCTTTGGGCTAGCCATTTTATGGCACATTTGCTTCCAACGCAAAGCCATGGGGCTTCCCATTATTCCCATACCTCAAGGTGTTGCTCAAAAAACAAGCACTTTGACACAATCTTTGTTTTTCAAGCGCGGAATGCCTATTTTTATATTGGCAGGCATGCTTATTATGCCCTTTACCAGCTCCATGTATCAAACCAATATCATGATATCTGCCCTGCTCTACGTTATGTTAGCTTTGGGCTTGAATATTGTGGTGGGTATTGCCGGTCAATTGGTGCTTGGTTATGTGGCTTTCTATGCTGTGGGCGCCTACACTTACGCTTTGCTTAATCAATTTTTTGGCATGGGCTTTTGGGTTTGCCTCCCCTTAGGCGGTTTTGTGGCCGTTATTTTTGGCCTTATCTTGGGCTTTCCCGTATTACGTCTGCGCGGTGACTATTTAGCCATCGTAACCCTAGGTTTTGGAGAAATTGTCCGTATTTTCTTACAAAACTGGAGCGACATCACCGGCGGCCCGCGTGGTATTTCCAACATTCCTGCCCCTAGCTTCTTTGGTATGGAAATGGATTTACCCATGACCACCACATACATTTATTACTTAGTGCTGGTGGCCGTGCTTATAACCATTCTTATTATTTCGCGTATTAAAAACTCTCGTGTAGGTTTAGCTTTGCAAGCATTACGTGAAGATGAAATTGCCGCTCAGGCCATGGGTATTGATATTACCAAGGTCAAACTTTCTGCCTTTGCTTTGGGCTCCTGCTGGGCAGGCTTTGCCGGCGTTATTTTTGCCGCCAAAACCTCCTATATCAACCCTGCCAGCTTCACTTTTATGGAATCTGCCATGATTTTATCCATGGTGGTTCTTGGCGGTATGGGTTCCATCACCGGTGTTATTTTGGCCGCATTTATTCTTATTCTTGCGCCTGAATACTTACGCGCCTTTTCTGAATACCGCTTGCTCATATTCGGTGCCGTCATGGTGCTCATGATGATTTTCCGACCACAAGGTCTTGTAACCAGTGAGCAACGTAAATACAAATTGAGCAAGCCACAGCCTCAAGGAAATGAGGAGTAATATCATGAAACCAGTTTTAGAAGTCACTTCTCTTTCTCGTAACTTTGGCGGCTTACGCGCCCTCAATGATGTGGATTTAACCGTTCATGAAGGTGAAATTGTAGCTCTCATTGGCCCCAACGGTGCTGGTAAAACCACGTTTTTTAACTGCATTACAGGTATTTATGAACCTTCTGAAGGCGATGTCTATTTACACACTGCCCAAGGGAAAAAACAGCACTTAAATGGGCGCAAACCCCATGAAATCACCACCCTTGGCATGGCACGTACCTTCCAAAACATTCGTCTTCTGGCAGATATGACAGTGCTTGAAAATGTTATGATTGGACGCCACTGCCGCACCAAAGCTGGCATTTTAGGCGCCATCTTGCGTGATAAAGGCACCAGAGTGGAAGAGCAGCATACGGTAGACTACAGCTATGAATTACTACGCACGGTGAATTTGCACCATGTCTACGAAGAAAAGGCTAAAAACCTTTCCTATGGCGCACAACGCCGTTTAGAAATTGCACGCGCCATGGCTACAGAACCTTATATGCTCCTTTTAGACGAACCTGCCGCGGGCATGAATCCCAACGAAACGCTGGAGTTGGAAAGCCTTGTGCAAAAAATTCGTCAAGACTATAAGCTTTCCATCTTACTTATTGAGCATGATATGAATATGGTTATGTCCATGTCTGATCGCATTTATGTTATGGAGTACGGCTCACGTATTGCCGTGGGTACGCCGGAAGAAATTCGCCAAAATCCACAAGTTATTAAGGCCTATTTGGGTGAGGATGACCATGCTTAAATTGCACAATGTAGATACCTTTTATGGGAATATTCAAGCTTTACGCCAAGTATCGCTGACCATTAATCAAGGCGAAATTGTTACCCTTATTGGCGCCAACGGTGCAGGAAAAAGTACCACGCTTATGTCCATTTGCGGCGTCAACAATGTACGTAGCGGTGAAATTACTTTTGAAGGCCAACCCATCAATACCATGCGCCCCCATGAAATTGTTAAGCTTGGCATTAGCCAAGTACCTGAAGGCCGCCTCATTTTTCCTGAGCTTACCGTTCAGGAAAACATTGACCTTGGGGCTTTTTTACGCAACGATAAAGCTGAAATATTACGCGATCAAGAATATGTCTTTAGCCTCTTTCCCATTTTAGCTGAGCGTCGTCGTCAGGCTGGGGGAACTCTTTCCGGCGGAGAACAGCAAATGCTGGCCATATCTCGTGCCCTCATGGGGCGTCCGCGTTTATTATTATTGGACGAACCTTCTCTTGGTCTTGCGCCCATTATCATACGTCAAATTTTTTCCATCATTGAACAAGTTAATGCCAATGGCATGACAGTCTTCTTGGTGGAACAAAACGCCAACCAAGCCTTGCGCATTGCGCATCGTGGCTATGTGATGGAAAATGGACGTATTGTGAAAGAAGATAGCGCCGAAGCCTTACTTTCCAGCCCAGAGGTACGCGAAGCCTACCTTGGCGGCATGTAGGTATAGAATAAAGCACTATACGCATTCATTGTATTGTAAGGGGCAATATGTACGCAAGTTATGTACATATTGCCCTTTTTTATTCAAAATCCACATAAAAGACTTCTGCATAATTCATTATGTGGAGTCTTTTAGAACGTTGGCGATAGTCAATGTGACCAAAAAACAAAAGTAAGCGCAATTCACTTGCGCTGTTAAACGATTGTTTTTTGTGCCTTTTGTCCTGCACAGATACATTTTTGGAAAAAGACAATTTATTGTAAAAGCACAAAAAATACAATTTAGAAACAATTGTGCAGGACCCTTTATAAAAAGGTATGCAGGTCTTTCTTTGCAAAAGCTGTATAATCATGTACTCTTTTTTGAACGGTGCAAGGCACCCTTACCTTACTCTTATTTTGGAGGAAAACCATGGATGCTAGCTGGCTTGAAATGTTAGAGCCTTATGCCATAGACGATGCCCAACGCGGCGCCGCATATGAAGATGCCACGGCAGAGCAACGTCAATTGCTCAAAACAGCCATTGCCTATCACGCCTTACAAGGCGAAAGCCCCCATGCAGCCAGCCAGTTTTGCGAATACAAAAGCAAAGGTTTTTGGCATAGATGTCATAGCGCACCGGCGCCCACCCTTGTCATCCTCTGCGGTGAAGAATACAACTCACCGGCGCGTTTGGTAGCTGCCGCCATGCCAGCCTTATTGGCTTCTGTGCCACAAATACTTTTTATGCAAATAGGCGCCACGCCTCCCGCGCTCTTGGTGGCTTTGGAGCTTTTAGGTATGGAAGAGGCATATGCTTTGCCTAGCTTAGATACAGCACGAGAGCTCTTAAGCTATCTGCAAAATGCGCCCGTTCATGCCCACAATCAACGATTGCTTCTCCTGCATCCTCAAAAAAGTTTATCGCCATTATTACCCCTTGTGCAAGATTTACATATCCCGCATATGGAAGAAGCCAAGGCTCCGCATATATTTATGCCCCCTACGCTTAGCACAGCCATGAAGGACAAAGTACACTATGCGCACCCCGATGCTGTCATAGTAACAAGTCCTTTTGATTTTGCCCATGCCTATTATGGAACAGAAAAGCCCTCCTTAAACCTCCTTTCTCAAGCCATTTGCCAAGGGACAACCCTTTACGATCAGCATTTTACCGAAGGTTTGGAAGCATGTTGGCATACACCGCACCTTGACAAGAACTTTTTCCTCAATCACTATACCATGGCTGGAACAACCCTCTAAAGCCTATGAGCACGGGAAGCAATATGAGCGCAAAAAATTCCATAGAGAGCTTACGAAATATAGGCATCATTGCACATATAGACGCAGGTAAAACAACCCTTACCGAGCGCATTCTTTACTATACAGAAAAAATACATCGCATGGGCGAAGTGCATGAAGGCACCGCCACCATGGATTATATGCCTGAAGAGCAAGAACGCGGCATTACCATTGCCTCCGCATGCACCACATGCGCATGGAATGAGCATACCATCAATATCATTGATACGCCCGGCCATGTGGATTTCACCATAGAAGTACAACGCTCTTTACGTGTTCTTGACGGTGCTGTGGGCGTGTTTTGTGCTGTGGGCGGCGTGGAGCCACAATCTGAAACCGTATGGCAGCAATCCGAAAATTTTGCAGTGCCTAAAATAGCTTTTATCAATAAAGTTGATAGGCTAGGTGCTGACTTTGAAAATGTCCTCAGTGCCATGCGTACCCAATTACACGCCAAGCCTTTATTACTCACCATGCCTTTAGGTCAAGGAGAGGACTTTGAAGCCCTAGCGGATATTATCAGCCTTGAACGCCTTGACTATGACGAGGAAGATCAAGGCGCCACCGTACACCGCACTCCTTTAAGCGCCACAGAAAGTACCCTTGTGGCACCATGGCGTGAAAAGCTTCTTGAGGATCTTGCTGAAGCTGATGATGTCTTTCTTGAAGGTTATTTAGCTGAAAAGGACTTCAGCAGCCATGAAATTTATGCGGCTGTGCGTCGTGCCACGGCACAAAGAGCGTTGACGCCCACTTTTTGCGGTTCTGCTTTACGCAATGCCGGTATTCAATCGATACTAGATGGCATTTGCGCCCTACTTCCTTCACCAAAAGATATTTCTGCGCCCATTGCTGTGGACGCCCAAGGCATTGAACATAGCATTTTGCCAGATCCTCATGCCCCTCTTTCAGCACTTATTTTTAAAATTCTCATGGATGGTGGGCGAAAATTAGCCTTTATGCGTATTTACGCTGGCACATTACGCGAAGGTGAGCAATATTCTTGCTTAGAAAACAAAAAGCTCAGTGCTCCCGATCGTGTGCAGCGTATTTATCGTTTGCACGCTGACTATCGTGAACAAATGCCGCAAGCTACAGCAGGGGATATTGTGGCTGTCATTGGCCTGCGCGCCGCAACCACCGGCATGACCTATGCTACCAAAGAAGCTCCCTATGAGCTAGAAAGCATTACAAGTTACGAGCCTGTCATCACCTTGGCCATAGAACCACGTAATGCCGATGAAGGCACTACTTTAGACGAAGCTCTCTTGCGCTACACCACTGAAGACCCCACCCTCACAGCCCATACCGATGAGGGCTCTGGGCATCGTATGCTTTCAGGCATGGGGGAATTACATCTTGATGTGATTTTAGAGCGCATGAAGCGCGAATATTCCATAGAACCGCGTGTGGGGCATCCACAAGTTGTGTGCCGTGAAACCATAGCCTGTGAAGCAACAGCCACAGCGGAATTTGACCGCGAACTGGGCAAAGAGCATCATTACGGCAAAGTCTGCATCGAAATACAGCCTTTAGCGCGAGGTACAGGCAACATCATACAATTTGGTACACATTTTCCACAAGATATTCTTTCACCGGAAAAAGCGTCTACTGCCGCCAAGCTTTTAGCACCCATGGGGCTTTCCTTGCCATGGCTACAAGCGGCAAAACAAGGCATAGAAGACGCCTTACAAGGCGGCCCCAGTCTTGGCTACCCTTTACAAGACGTGCAAGTAACCATCAGCGCCATGGAACGCAAGGACGGTGTTTCTTCGCCTCCGGGCTATCATATGGCCGCGGGTATGGCCCTTCGTGAAGCTCTCACTCAGGCAGCGCCCTTAGTGCTTGAGCCTATCATGCAAGTGGAAATTAGTGTACCCGATGCCCATCTTGGGCCAGCCATGAGTCTTTTCACCACTTGTGGTGGACGTGTGGAAAACCTTGCGCACAAAGGCGCTTTAGAAAGCGGCGATGGCGGGCAAAAAGTTATTCAAGGTCTAGCCCCACTGTCGCGCCTTTTTGGATTCTCAACCTCCCTACGTTCGGCCACACAAGGTCGCGCTGGGCTTATTCTTCAATTTGCAACCTTTGATGTCCTCTAATGCAACAACCAAAAGCTAAAAAAAGTCTGGGGCAGCACTTTCTGCGCGACAGAAATATCTCTGAAAAAATCGTTAATCTTTTACGCATTGAAGCAGGGGAAAAGGTCATTGAAATTGGCCCCGGCCCCGGCGCCCTTACCACCATCTTGGAGGAAAAACCCCTAGGGCACCTCTTATTGGTGGAAAAAGACGATCACTGGGCTGGTGAAAGGCAACGTCTAGGCGGCGCCCACACTGAAGTGTTACTTATGGACGCCCTTCAAATGCCATGGGCAGATATAAATGAAGATAATCCTCGCAAAATTATCAGCAACTTACCCTACAATGTGGCATCTCCGCTCATGTGGGACATATTCTCGCAATGTACAGGACTCATTCGCGCTGTATTTATGATGCAAAAAGAAGTGGGCTTACGCCTCATTGCCAAGCCGCATAGCAAAGAATACGGTGCCCTCAGCGTATGGACACAAAGCTTTGTACGCCCAGAGTGGGGTTTCATAGTAGGGCCCAAGTCCTTCTCTCCCCCGCCCAAAGTCGACTCTGCCGTTCTTGCTTTCACGCCCCTGCCCAAGCAAGATTTGCCACAACACCCAGAGCTCTTAGCCAAATTGGTAAAAATGTGTTTTCAAAATCGACGCAAGCAATTAAAGTCCATTTTTCGCCAAAATAACGTGCTGAACCTTTTACCAAGTTTAGAAGCGTTAGACATTGACTCAGAAAGACGCCCAGAAACTCTAAGCCCTACTGATTTTTCGTTAATTTTACAAGATTTTACGAGCAGAGGCTTGACTTTATAAGCACGGCATGTTTTTCTCTCAGCTCAAATTTCACGCTTTTTAGGAGATACCCATGACTAAAGCAGAACTTATAGACAAGATTGCCACCAGTGCCAATCTTACCAAGGCCGATGCCGAACGCGCCCTCAGTGCTGTGCTTGACACCATTTCTGAGGGATTAAAGCAAGATGAAAAGCTTTCCTTAGTAGGTTTTGGTTCCTTTGTGGTGGAAGATCGCAAAGAACGCCAAGGACGTAACCCACGTACAGGCGAAGCCATGACCATTCCTGCCTCCAAAGTTGTAAAATTCCGTCCCAGCAAGCAGCTTAAAGAACATTTGAATTAATTTTAGGTCGTAAAGATTTACATCATTTTTTCTTTATAAGTGACGTTTTTCTACATGAAGCCATGCTTTTGCATGGCTTTTTTGTTGTGCTTTTGTTGAGGGTGGGGTTGGTTTTATTTTTTTATTTTTGGTTTTATTTTTTTATTTTTTGAGGGGGGAAGGGGAACTTTTGCCAAAGCCCAAAAGCTTCCCCTTCCCC
>CAYJNA010000032.1:0-22076 GCA_964371225.1 uncultured Desulfovibrionaceae bacterium | reverse complement strand
CCTAAAAAAAGTTTCCCTCCCCAGAAAAATCCCCAGAAAAATCCCCAGAAAAATCCCCAGAAAAATCCCTCAAATAGACTTACCTAAGCCAGTAAACTTCCGTCAGCCACCGGCGCCATAACACTGACAAGCTCTAATTTTCCATCTTTTTCTGCCGTGAGCACCATACCGTGTGAGACTAAACCGCGAATCTTGCGCGGCGCCAAATTTGTCACCACACATACTTGTTTTCCCACAAGACTTTCCGGAGCGAAAAATTCTGCCAAGCCGGAAAGAATTTGACGTGGCTTTTCTTCCCCTAAGGAAATTTCAAAGCGTAGAAGCTTGTCGGCATTGGGATGTTTTTCTGCCACTAAAATGGTACCCACGCGCATTTCCACTTTTTTAAAATCGTCAAAACTGATGTCAGCCAAGGCGTCTTCTGCTTTTGCTTCTGGTGCTGGGGCAGGGGCTATTTTTTCTGCTTTCTTTTCTTCTTTGGCTTTTTCTTTTTTGGGCTTTTTTTCCACCGGTGTCGCCTTAGGAACTTCCATGCGGGGGAAAAGATTAGACGCTTCAGCCAATGGCGTACCCACAGCTAAACTGCCCCATGTGCCCAACTCTGCGTTAAAGTCCACAATGCTTACTTCTTGCCCCAATTGCTTAAGCATGGCCTGAGAGGCTTCGGGCATAACAGGCCACACTGCAAGAGCTATTTTGCGTAAAGACTCAAGCAAAGTGTACATGACTGCCGTGAGGCGTTCCATATTTCCTTGTTTGGCCAGCGCCCACGGGGCTTGTGTGTCCACGTATTTATTAAGCGAACGTACAAAGTCCCACAGCGCGTCAAGACCTTGCGCAAAGCGTACATTCTTAAAGAGTTGAATATAATTTTGCAATGCATCTTCTGCGGTTTGTCGTACCACGGCGTCTTCTTCTGTTTCAAAAAGAGGGCTTGGCACTACGGAGCCAAAATACTTGGCATTCATGGAGAGAACGCGGCTAAAAAGGTTACCAAGGTCATTGGCAAGATCTGCATTGATGCGTGTAATCATACTTTCTTCAGTGATGGAAGCATCAGAGCCAAAATTCATTTCTCTCAAAAGAAAATAGCGGAAAGCATCACGCCCAAAGCGATGTGCCATTTCCATGGGTTCAATGACATTGCCTAAAGATTTAGACATCTTGGTGTCACGTACTAACCAATAGCCATGCACGTTGAGGTGCTCATAAATGGGTAAGCCTGCGGCTTTTAGCATGGTGGGCCAAAAAACAGCATGGGGCTTTAAAATATCCTTGGCTACCAAATGCTGTGCGGGCCAGAACTTTGCATATTCTTCACTTTCAGGCCAGTCTATGGCGCTGATATAGTTGATAAGCGCATCAAACCATACATAACACACATAGTCTGTATCGAAGGGCAGTTCAATGCCCCATGTGAGGCGTGTTTTAGGACGAGATATGCATAAATCTTCTAAAGCACCGCTTTCAAGCATGGCCAAAACTTCATTTTTATAGCGTTCTGGGCGTATAAAGTCTGGGTTTTGCGTAATATGCTCTTTAAGCCAAGGTAAGTATTTGGACATTTTAAAGAAGTAGTTTTTTTCGCTAATGAATTCTGGCTTGCTTAAATGCTGCGGGCAAAGGCCGTCTTCCAATTCTTTTTCGGTGTAAAAACGTTCGCATCCATAACAATAATGCCCGCCAAATTCACCAAAATAAATATCACCGGCATCATATACTTTTTGCAGAAACTTTTGCACCGCCACTTTGTGTTTGCTGTCTGTGGTGCGGATAAATTTGTCATGCTCAATGTGCATATCTTTCCACAATTGCTGGAATTGTCCGCTCACACCGTCCACAAAAGCTTGCGGCTCTACACCGGCCTTTTCTGCCGCTTGCACAATTTTATCACCGTGCTCGTCGGTGCCAGTAAGAAAAAGCGTTTCCTTGCCAATACATTTGTAAAAGCGCGCTAAAGTGTCAGCCACAATGGTCGTATAAGCGTGACCAAGGTGCGGCTTGGCATTTACATAATAAATGGGGGTGGTAATATAAAATGATGCCACGGTATTTTCCTCTTGATGCTTTAGATGCGTACGTTTTATTTTTTCTTTTGCGGTGCCAAACCAAAAATACCGCCGCCATCCGCAGGGGTAGGGGCGTCATCGTCTAGTTCTATTTCTTCAGCTTGTGCTTTCTTTGGCGTCGCTTCTTGGGGCTCTGGTAAAAGCTCCAAGGGTTTTTTTCCTGCAGTATAGGGGTCTTCGGTATAGGCTACGGCGTCACCGTCAGGATCGTCCATGGTGACTACCAATAAACCATCGCCTTGATTGTTATTTTTTTGCTGTGGATTTTTATTTTGCTTTTGCCCACCTTGGCTTTCAGGCCTTTGCGGATTAATGGCTTGCCATTCTTCCAAAGGCATTTCCACTTCCTCATTATTGTCATTAAGCACTATGACAGCATTGCGGAAAAGGTTGGAACGCAAGACCTTCATGGGGCCTTGGGTGGTTTGGTATTTTTTACCCAGTTTGGGGCATTGATTATGGAAGTTGTCGTAGTTTTCTTGTTCAAAGCTCAAGCAGCAAAGTAATCTGCCGCAAATGCCGGAAATTTTAGCTGAGTTAAGAAAAAGACTTTGCTCTTTAGCCATGCGAATGGTTACAGGGGCAAATTTACGTAAATAACGGCGACAACAACACACCATACCGCATGAGCCCACAGCACCAATCATTTGTGTTTCATGGCGTACGCCAATTTGGCGCAATTCAATGCGCGTACGGTATTCACGCACAAGATCTTTCACAAGTTCTCTAAAATCAATGCGTAAGGGGGCAGTGAAGTAAAAAATAAATTTGCTTCTGTCAAAAAAAACTTCCACATCCACCAGCTTCATGTCCAGTTCGCGCTGGCTAATGCAATTTTTACAATATTCAAATGCACTTTTTGAAAGAGCTATATTGTCTTGCGCTGTTTGACAATCCTCGGCGGAAGCCATGCGCAGTACAGGGGAAATAGTCATGTTTTGCATATCTACAGGCACAGTATCGCGCAGAATGGATACATGTCCAAAGCCTATGCCTTGCTCTGTTTCTACAATAACGGCATTGCCTTCTGAGAGCGGCATGCTGCTTGAGAAATAGTAGAGTTGCCCACTGGGGCGAAAGCGAATTCCAACGATCATATATATGCCTTCCAAAATGCTGCAGCATTTTGTGCTATTGGTGTGTTTTTGGTAAACAGGGCATTTTCCGCTAGATTTCCTCATCTGTCAACAAGGATTGTACGCGGCCTTTTACGCGTTATAATTACTTAGCTTTTCGGGGAATTTTTTGGGAATTTTGGGTTTTATTAAGGCAAGAGAAGCCTTTCTTTACATATGTAAAGCACTCAGAGCCCAGTGGAATGAACTCTGTCAAAGGAGGGCTGCGCTAGGCTATGCACAAGAGTGCGCACAAAGAGAAAACCGTTTAGACATTTTTGGCGTTGAGTAAAGGGTATTGCGCTAGTACCTGTACAGCAGCTAAATGTTCTAATTCTTCTGCTAGGGCAAGGGCTTCTATACCGCTTTTAGCAATGCATGTGAGGCCGTGTTGTGACATCCATATGGCATCATGCGTAGCCCCGCAAGCCGCGACGGACTTTGCTAATTCTTCAGAACCCGGAACATAGTTTTTTACAAAACCTAAACGATCGCGTAAAAGGCCGGCCTCAAAAACGGGAACATGGAGAAATTCTTCGCGTTTTGCCGTACCTAATTGTACTTCTAAAGCAAGTAGGTGACGCGGATGGCAATGTATTATGGCTTGAACATCGGAGCGGCGCTGATATAATTGCGCGTGCATACTGCCTTCAGAAGAAGGCTGTACATAGTCCGCAGCTCTATACACAATGCGCCCTTCAGTATCTATGAGGCAGACGTCTTCTTTTTGAAGATAGCCTTTGGCAGCACCGCTACGGGTGATGGCAATATGCTCGCCCGCGCGTAAAGAAACATTGCCATTGAAGCCAGAAAGTAAACCACGCTGCCACGCGTGTAGGCAGAGGTGGTGTATTTCATCATAAATGTGTTGCTCTAAGGCCATGATTAAGCTCCGTGGGCAAAGGATATTATGTTGGGTATAAGCTGTATAATAGTATAAGGTTCTCTGTCAATATTTTTACGTCTGGGGAAAAATGTCTTTTTTACCTTTTAAACGCAGGGATATTGCGCCAAAAAGGTATATTTCACATGGTGGTGCAGGAGTCTTTTAAGGAAAATGATTTTGTGGGGACTTGCCTATATTTGAAAAAGCAGATATATGTATCAAGCTTTCTTGATAACCTATGAGGAAAATATGTCCGTAGCCCTTACTTACTTTAAGGCTTTAGCCGATGAAACCCGCTTACGCCTACTACATGTGTTGGCGCATTATGAGCTATCCGTCAATGAACTCGTTAGTATTTTGCAAATGGGGCAATCGCGTATTTCGCGCCATTTAAAAATTCTTACAGAGGCACATTTATTACAATGGCGCCGTGATGGTTTATGGGTTTTTTATACTGTGACAAAAGAAGGTGCTGCACAAGATTTCATTAAAAGCATGTTACCTTTTGTGGACGCCAGCCCTCTTATGCAAAATGATGTACACCTTGGGGCGCGTTGTATTGAAGAGAGAGCTTTACGCACACGGCAATTTTTCAATGCCATTGCCGAAGATTGGGACATGCTCAATGAAGAAATTTTGGGCACCTTTGATTTGGCGCAAAGCGTTTGTGCGGCTGTGCCAAATCCCTGCCATTTAGCTGTGGACTTAGGCTGTGGTACAGGATCTGTGCTGGAAAAGCTTCTCACCAAAGCAGAGCATGTGGTGGGTGTGGATGGCAGTCCACGTATGTTGGAGCTGGCACGGCGTCGTTTTGCGCCGGACGCTCACGGTGGACAATATGCTTCTCTTGAAGGGGAGCAGGCGCGTATTTCCTTACGCATTGGGGAATTAGATCATTTGCCTTTACGTGATGGCGAGGCAGACTTTGCCTGTATCAACCTTGTATTACATCACCTTTCGCACCCTTTGTATACGCTCAAAGAAGTACAACGAATTTTGCGCTCGGGGGGCACCGTTTTCATTGCGGATTTTGATAAGCATAATGATGAAAAAATGCGTGAAAATTTTGGAGATCGCTGGCTTGGATTTGACCAAGATACCATGCAAAAATTTGTGCAGGAAGCTGGGCTTTCCTTGGCACATATACAACGTACATCGGTACAAAAAAACCTCGATTTATTATTAGTCGTGGCAAAAAAAGATATTTAAGGAGTTTTTATGTCTCAAGCACAACCCATTGATTTAAGTCTTGCGTACAAAGTGGCTGATATGAGCCTTGCAGATTTTGGTAAAAAAGAAATGCAACTTTCTGAGCGTGAAATGCCAGGTCTTATGCAATGCATAGCCAAATACGGCGCTTCTAAACCTCTAAAAGGCTTAAAAGTTACCGGTTCTTTACATATGACCATTCAAACTGCATTGCTCATTCAAACCTTGTACGAGTTGGGCGCAGACATTCGCTGGGCTTCTTGTAATATTTTCTCCACGCAAGACCATGCTGCCGCTGCCATTGCTGAGCTTGGCTATGCCAAAGTATTTGCATGGAAGGGTGAAACCTTAGAGGAATACTGGTGGTGCACTGAAATGGCCATGACATGGCCTGATGGCTCCGGCCCAGACCTCATTGTGGACGATGGCGGCGACGTAACCCTTATGTTGCATAAGGGTGTTGAAGTGGAAAATAATCCCGCGCTGTTAGAACAAAAATATGACAATAAAGAATTTCAGATTGTTATGAACCGTTTGGCTTTGTCTTATGCCAACGATAAAACTCGCTTCCAACGTCTTGCCGCCAATATTAAGGGTGTTTCTGAAGAAACCACCACTGGTGTGCATCGCTTGTATCAATTGGCTGAAGAAGGCAAATTACTCTTCCCAGCTTTCAATGTGAACGATTCTGTAACCAAGTCTAAATTTGATAACTTATATGGTTGTCGTGAATCCTTGGCCGATGGCATTAAGCGTGCCACAGATATTATGATTGCCGGTAAGGTAGTTGTGGTAGTGGGCTATGGTGACGTGGGTAAAGGGTGCGCTCAGTCCATGCGCGGCTTTGGCGCACGCGTATTGGTAACAGAAATTGACCCCATCTGCGCTTTACAAGCTGCCATGGAAGGCTATGAAGTGACCACCGTGGAAGATGCCCTTGCTGAAGGGGATATCTTTGTGACATGCACAGGAAACTATCATGTTATCACTGGTGCCCATATGGAAGGCATGAAGGACGAAGCCATTGTGTGCAATATCGGCCACTTTGATAATGAAATTGAAATGAGCTATTTGGAAGACACCGATGGCATTACATGCCTTAACATTAAGCCACAAGTGGATAAATGGACGTTGAAGAGCGGTCGCTCCATTGTGGTATTGGCTGAAGGTCGCCTTGTAAACCTTGGCTGCGCCACAGGTCATGCTAGCTTTGTTATGTCCAATAGCTTTACCAACCAAGTGCTAGCACAAATTCGTTTGGCCAGTGACACCACCTTGGAAAAGAAAGTGTATACCTTGCCCAAAGAATTGGACGAAGACGTGGCTCGCTTGCACTTAGATCGCCTTGGCGTAAAACTTACTACACTTAGCCAAGAGCAAGCCGATTATCTTGGCGTAAACGTGAATGGCCCCTTTAAGGCAGATCACTATAGATACTAAGCCAACTAATATACTTACATTTTAAAATCTTCGCATGAAGAGAGGGCGTAAAACCCCTTTCTCCATGCGAAGATTTTTTATGTGCTGTAGCGTAGTTGCATGCTGAAAAAAGATAAGCCCCGCAATGCTCTATAGGCAATGTGGGGCTTTAATATTCTTTTGAGTGGAGCTCTTGACCGGGATTGAACCGGTGACCTCATCCTTACCAAGGATGCACTCTACCGACTGAGCTACAAGAGCACTCAACGAAGATGCTTATATGTTATACTTCCATTGGCGTCAAGAAAAAAATATAAATTTTCTAAAAAAAGCTGCATTGCCTGTGAGGCTGGTATGTTGTAGAATACAATTTAGCACAATTTCTAGAGGGGAAACTTCGGTGTGCGGGTACAGATTCTAGGGATAAAAATGATAAAAAACCAAGTGCTTGCGCGCTCATGAATGGCTTTGTGTTTGTAAATTTGTATAGAATAAGACAGTAACAAAACATTTTTTATTTTTGACTTACAGTGTATAGGTAATACTACTGACAAAGGGTAGGGAATGCGCGTTTCCTATTTTTTTATGCTGTCAAACTAGGCTTTTTCAGATATATCTACTAGCATCAACACATGGCATGACAATGTGAGGCCTTAAATATTACACTTTAGGTGGCTACATGAATAAAGCAAAATTCTTAGTACTTTTTTTTGCTAGCACGGTTTTATGCGCCTGTGGACCCAAGGTTGTGGGAGAAGATGTGGAAGTGGCCACTGCTTCGGGAGCACTCTCAGCTGCGCAAGATCCTGCTCATTTACGTTACCCCAGCAGCGGGCGCAGTTTAGATAAAGTTTTGTATTACTTTAATACGCCGGCACATATGCAAGCGCGCCAGCAAAGATTTGAGACCTATTTACGTAATGCCACAGCCCCCACAGACTCTACAGCGTGGCCCACAGACTATACAAATCTTCAACCGCGGCAAGTAAGCCCATTTAGGCAGTAATATGGATCCTATCACCCATGCCGCCAGCGGCGCTTTGCTGGCATATGCGTTACCAAAGGAATACAGGCCGGAAAGTAAATTTTTTGCTTTTTTTGCTGCGCTTATGGCGGCTTCGCCTGATATTGATATAGTTTTTGCCACAACACCTATTAATTATCTTCTTTTACATCGTGGCATTACGCACTCTTTGGCTGCGGTGCCTATTATGGCAGTGCTTTTGGCAGTGCTTGCGGCGCCTTTATGGCTTAAAAAGGGGAAAAGAATGTTTTCCTTTTATAAAGCCACGGAATACATTCCTCGTAAACCTTGGACTTTTGGGAAAACAGTACTGCTGGCGGCTGTCTGTGTGCTTTTGCATATTTGGTTAGATATTGTCACCACCTACGGCACTATGATTTTTTTGCCATTTTCAGAATATCGTGTGCGCTTAAATGGTCTTTTCATAATAGATATTTTGCTCACCGGCACCATGCTTCTGACTGTGTGGCATGGGTCTAAGTTTCGCCCTTATGCCCTTATGGGCTTGACATGGGTGTTTTTATATCCGGCCATATGTGTAGGCATTGTGAACTATCATGAATATAGCTTGCGTGCAGCTTTGCAAGAGCAGAACATGGTACAAGAACGTGGCGTTTTGGAGGGTGTGACTGTGTATCCTGACGCCTTTGCGCCACTATACTGGCGTGCAGTGTATCAAACGCAAAAGCCTTATACACGCCAAGATGTAAATGCTTTCACATGGGCACAGGCAAAAAGTCGTGTGGGTTTTGAGTTTGCGTCCAGCCCGGCCACTGTGTACCAGCAAGGTTTCACTTTATGGGGGACGTGGCGTACCCCGCTTATGCAATATCCTGCTTTACGCCCTGATTTGGCGCAAAGCTTGGCGCAACAAAGCCGTAGGGCGCGAGCCTTTTTAGCTTTCTCTGTCTTTCCCATTCAAGAACGCAAAGCGCACCTGACGCAACAGGCGGATGGGGTAGAATGGGGCGTGTATGATTTACGTTTTAGTACCATGTTGAAATCTTTGCAGGAGTTTTTAGCTGTACGCAACGAAGGCAACCCCACCTTTTTATTGGAAGCACGAGGGCAAGAAAATCAGTGGAATAGCGTACGCCTGCTTTTTCCCGGAGCTGGGCTAGACTCTCATTGGCAAAAACCAGTGCCGTCAGAACCTGTTACGTGGTATCAGCGTCTTGTGGGCATTGAATATTAACTTTTTTATAAGGTGTTTTTATGTCAGATACTTTTTCTCATATGAGTGATGATGGCTCCATAACCATGGTAGATGTGGGGCATAAGGACGCAACGCAACGGGTGGCTGTGGTGCGCGGTTTTGTACACTTGGCGCCAAAAACTTTACAATTATTACAGCAAAAAGCTTTACCCAAGGGGGATGTGCTTACCACTGCCAAAGTAGCTGGCATCATGGCTGCTAAGCGCACGGCAGAGCTTATTCCCTTATGTCATCCTTTGGCCTTGTCTTATGTGGATGTGCGTTTTGTGCTGCATGATACAGCATCACAGCAAGGTCTTGAACTGGAGTGCGAAGCACGTACTTCTGGTCCCACAGGCGTGGAAATGGAGGCTTTGGTGGGGGCACAAGTGGCAGCTGCTACCATTTATGACATGTGCAAAGCTGTGCAAAAAGATGTGGTTATTGATAGCATGCGTCTTGTGTATAAGAGCGGTGGTAAAAGCGGCGTTTTTTGCGCAGATGGGTACACAAAAGGGCAAAGCCTCATAGGACAAGCTGTATCATGATGGCTCCTAGTATAGATCCCATCGCCTTTAGTATAGGCTCCTTACATTTTCGCTGGTATGGTATTATGTACATGCTGGCCTTTGGTACGGCTTGGCTCTTGGGGCGCTACCGTGCCTCACGTCCTGACAGTACGTGGACAGGAGCGCAATTTGATGATGTGCTCACCTACGGTATGTTTGGTGTTATTCTGGGTGGGCGTTTGGGTTTTGTACTTTTTTATGATTTACCCAGTTATTTGGCCGATCCTACCGAAATTTTACGTATTTGGCACGGCGGTATGTCTTTTCATGGGGGTTTTTTGGGCGTACTTTTGGCTTTATATGTGTACGCAAGGCAAAATGGCCGTACTTTTTGGGAAGTTATGGACTTTGTGGCTCCCCTCGTGGCGCCGGGATTGTTTTTTGGCCGTATAGGTAATTTTATTAATGGAGAATTGTGGGGCAAAGTAACAGATAGCGCATGGGGTGTTATTTTTCCGCATGCAGGAAGTTTACCGCGCCATCCATCACAATTGTATGAAGCTTTCTTTGAAGGGCTGATACTTTTTGTGGCTGTATGGATTTTTTCCACTAAAAAAAGACCTGCCGGAGCAGTTTCCGGTCTCTTTGCCTTGGGCTATGGGCTTGCACGTTTTGGGGTGGAGTTTGTACGTATGCCCGATGCACATCTTGGCTACTTAGCTTTTGGCTGGCTTACCATGGGGCAGGTGCTTTCCTTGCCGCTTATAGCTGTAGGCATATGGCTTTTATGTCGCAAAAGTGGTCAGGAATATGCAACAACGGCTAGTATGAAAACCCCTTCAGCTAAAAATGTTCGGAAAAACCGTAAAGGCTAAAATGCCTGTGCGTAATTATCTTGACAACTTGGCTATTCCTTGTGTATGTAAATCTGTGCGGTAAAAAACAGCACGCGGAGGTAGTATGGCCAAAGAAGGTGCCATTGAAGTAGATGGTGTGGTGCAGGAAGCCCTGCCCAATGCCATGTTTAAAGTAGAGTTAGAGAATGGGCATGAAGTTCTTGCACATATTTCCGGTAAAATGCGTAAATTTTACATTCGTATTCTTCCCGGTGATAAGGTGAAGGTAGAGCTTTCTCCTTATGATCTTACACGCGGACGTATTACGTACCGTATGAAATAATTTTTTTGCTTATCTTTGTCTTTCTTAGGCAAAGTGTATGCGAAGAAGTGTTCTATAGGCCTGCATTGTAGGCTTGTAGGGCACTTTTTTTTATGGAAATTTTTTGCAGTGCGGGAGTAAAAGAAGGTAAACTCGTTTGTAAGGGGTCAAATGTATGGCGTTTATTGTATAAACATGCGCTAATCAGCACGAGGAATAAGCAACACAGTAGTACAGCCGATGCTGAAAACACGTGTTCACATATTTTCAACATCGACTAAGCAATTTATTTTGCGGTGGAGAATACGTACACACCATCGGGTTCAAGGTCAGATGCGCTAAAATCTTCATTCCAAGCATCTCTCATGTACTCACTGCTATCTTTGAAGGCCTTGGGGCTTTGTAATATCATGGTGCCATCTTTAATGGTGATGTTCCATTGAATATTAGCTGTAGAATTACTATCGTGCATATGATCTATACCCGTGGTGGTAAAAGTTTCAGCCACAGTACTTTGAGCAGATGCACCACCTGAACCCCAACGAGATTGATCAGCTTTTTCCCATAACATCACGGAGATAATTTTTTCAGGTTTCGTTTCATCATAGGCGACGTTTTGAACAACGGCATAGCCCATACGCTTAGGATCATGAAGTATGTAGCAGCCATTTACGGGATTTTTTGCCGTGCTATCTTGCATTGCAAGGACAGCGCTGAGACTTTTTGCCGCTATGATGGAACCTTCGCTAAACGCTTGGCTATAGGCTTGAAGTTTGTCCATACCTGCAGCAATACCTTGTTGGGCGATTTTTTGCACAGCATTAAGAAGTTTTTGTTCTATGGCTTGAAGCTTCTTTTCATCTTCCACATGATTAGCAATGCTCCCTACGGTATCCAAAAATATTTTTTTCATGGTCATGAATTTATCTTCGGCACTGTTTGGCACATAATCACGCTCAGAAACAATGGGCATGCCTTCTAACTTTAAAGTTTGCTCTTCAGCTTTCACAGCGTAAGGCATACTCATACATAGGCATAGAATAAATAGTAAACAAGAAATCCTTTTTTCCATGGTTTTTCTCCTAGGTTATAGAGTTTAAGAAAGAGCTTCACATATATCATTTCTTTCAGAGAAGACAAATAATAAAAGAGCAATGTAAACTTGTTTTGCATAGTGTTTATTGCCATATTAATTTTACGTAGAATGTAAATAATATAAAAAAAATGATGCTAAATATAAGTTTTGTCTGCTTGTGAGCGTTAATAGAATTAAATAATTTTTATAATATTTTACAAAAAAATAATGCGTATGAGAATTTTTATATGCCTTAAAATCACGGGCAGCAAAAGTATTGTTATCTTAGTGTAGTTAGGTTTAAATGTATTTATGCATTACATTTTCCTTATGGCATGAAACTAAGGGAATATTTTATTCTGTTTGCTTTTTACTGTATTGTAAAAATATTTCATGTATTTTAACAAGGTAAGTTTGTACTATATTTTCTTTTAAAAGCGTCAGAAATTTCACTTAGCGGTAAAACATGCAAGCATGGCCTTGGACATATGAGAAATGCCGAAAGTGTTTTAAGCACTTTCGGCATTTTTATGTTTTCTGAAAAAGAGTATTTCTTATAGCATAGAGAAATATTTTCCTATGCTAGCTTGTGCGGAGTTGGCGTGTACGTAACCAAGACAAAGCCCATACACCCACAATGGCTGCGGCACCGGCCGCCACAAAAGTTAATTGCGGTGCGAAGACCAAGATACCGCCCAAGGCTAAAGCTGCTCTAGATGGCATATTAAGTTCATCATAGGCATAGCCCACCCAAAAGGCACCGAAGGCAAATACGCCTAAAATACCGCTGAGCACAGCTAAAGAGTTAGCCGTGGTGTCGCCTAGCATGAGTAAACCTGGGTCATAACAAAAGGCAAAAGGTACAAGGAAGCCAATACAACCTAGCTTCATGGCTTGAAAGCCTGTTTTATTGGGCGGCGAGCCTGCCACCGAAGAAGCGGCATACGCAGCTAAGGCCACTGGTGGTGTAATGTTGGAGATAATGGCATAATAGAATACAAACATATGCGCTGCCAAGGGAGCAAAGCCAAGTTTTATAAGTACAGGTGCGCCCAGTGCAGAAGCTAAAATATACGCGCCTGTGGTAGGTAAGCCCATGCCAAGCACTAAGGAAACGAGCATGATGAGTACCAAGGCTAAGAAGGGCGTATCGCCGGCCAGAGCAATAACAAAGCCCACCAACTTACCCCCAATGCCCGTTAAAGCCACAGAGCCAAGAACAATACCGGCGGCGGCACAAGCCACACACACTAAGGGGATGGTTTTTGTTCCTTCGTAGATGGCATCTAAAATGGCTTTGGGGCCCATACGACGTTTCGGGTCAGGCAAGGCCACAAGCCAACACAGCGCAATGCCTACCATACCTGCTTTCATGGGGGAAGCACCATCAAGTAAAAGAAGAACCACGCCTACTATGGGAATAAGTAAGTATACTTTCTTTAATGTATCTTTGAGTTTTGGCAATTCCTCTGCGCTCAAGCCTTGCATATTTTGGCTATGTGCTGTTAAGCGCACCATGAGAAGTAAAGCTCCATAATACATTAAAGCCGGTAAAATGGCACCGATCATAATTTCTTTAAATTGAATACCCAAAAAAGAAGCCATTAAGAAGGCTCCGGCACCCATAACAGGAGGCATGATTTGTCCGCCTGTGCTGGCTGCTGCTTCCACGGCGCCGGCAAAGGTGGGTGTGTAGCCAATGCGTTTCATGAGAGGGATAGTGAAAGAGCCTGTGCCGTACACATTGGCCACGGCAGAGCCGCTTATGGAGCCAAAAAGGCAAGAGCTTACCACAGCAATTTGCGCCGGCCCACCGGGCTTGGTGCCCATTAAAGCGCGGGCAAGATCCATGAAATAATCTCCGGCGCCGCTCTTTTCTAAGAAACCACCAAAAATTAAGAATACAATAACAAAGGTAGCTGACACGCCCAAGGGCATGGAAAAAATACCTTCATCGGTGAGGTAAAGCTGTTCGATAACTTCTGGAAAGGAAAGTGATAAGCCTTTTAAAATGCCGGGCATGGCATGTCCAAAATACATATAGGCGCCAAAGAGGCCGGCTATAATGGAAAGTGGTAGCCCCACCACGCGGCGTGAACCTTCTAGCAGCATAATAACCAGTAAGGCGCCGCAGAAGAGTTGCGCGGAAGTAAGGGGATCCACTTGCTGGATACGATGCACAATGTCTTCATAAAAGAGCACACCGTATAAGCCAGGCAAGGCACTGAGTAAACCTAAAATCCAATCATACCAAGGCACTGAGTCCTTAGGTGCTTTAGAATTTATGGGAAAAAGTACATAGGTTAAGGGCAAAATAAGCATTAAATGTATACTTCGTTGCAAATACGCTTCAAAAGAGCCCATGGTGGCTGTATACATGTGAAAAATGCCTACAGCTACGATATACACATATAACAATTGTTGTTGCCAACCTATTAATTTTCTCATATTTTTCTCCATTTATAAACAAAGTAAGGGAAAGTTACCTTTCCCTTACCAGATATATACTAAGCCTAAGGCGTGTTTTTAAGACTATTTATTTTTCAATTCATTCCAAAACTTCACCGCACCGGGATGCGCAGGTGTACCGTTGGGAATGGCTGTGGCGGGGGATAGTTCATTCATATCTTTTACAGCACCAGCAAGAGTGGCTTTGTTTTCCCACATGCTTTTGGCAAGGTTATATACAAAATCTTCGGGAAGATCTTTACGGATAACAATGCTTGTAAAGTCACCAATGGTGTTTACTGGCGTAGCAACGGACTTATAAATACCGGGTTTAATGGTATGTGTGGTGGTACCGTAAGCCTTGGTCACAGCATCAAGGGCGCTTTGTTCTACGGGTAAAATACGTACAGGCACGCGGCTTTCAATGTTCAAAATGATGGAAGCCACCTGACCTACGGAAAAGGCAAATACGTCTAGGTGATCGTCGGCTAAAAGGTCAGCGCCGCCGTCATAGGATGCATATTGTACTGACCAATCATTATCATCTTTTAACTTGGCAAAGTCTGTGCTGTAGCCTTCTTTAAGCAGTACTTTTACCATAAATTCTGAAGAAGTGCCGGGCTTTAAGGTGGCAAAACGCACGGGGATTTTTTTGGTAATCATATCACCCACGCTGGTGATGCCATGTTTTTGGGCAAAATCTTCACGAATTACAAAGTAGGTTACTTGGGTGTAGAGATTGCTAAATACAGCTATATTATCAATTTTTTTTCCTTTAAAGTCAGCTTCGCCTTTGATGGCAGCGCCCACAAAGGCTGTTACCGTAAAGCCAAGGTCACCTTTTTTGGAGTTAGTATTGATAATATTAGAAACACCGCCACCGGTACTATTGGTGGTTTGAACCACGTTTTTAGACCACATTTCTGACAAAGCGGTACCAAGAGCAAACCAGTTGCCCCCAGGAGGGCCCGCCATAAAACGTAAATGGTCGGGGGCTTTTTCTTCAGCTAAGGCAGGGGAAGTGACAGTTAAGCCTAAGCTTAACAGACAAAATAAACACAGAGATAAAACACGTTTCATGAGTAGAGGCTCCTCGTGGCTAAAGGTATAAAAGAGGGTACACAGAATAAAAAAAGCTTCATAAAGCTCTTCGCTTTATGAGTACTGAGTGATGATACGTTTGCCTTACGACCTAGACATAAAGCTTTGGGCTCTTTCTGTCTTCCATGTAAAGCTCTCAAAAGAGCAATTTTCCACCAGTTATATTTTTACATACCATAAGATATGCAAAAAATCAATAAAAATGCTTAATTCATTGCATTTATTGGTTTCTTTGCACGGGAAAAACCAAGGCTTCGTACCAATAGAGCTTAGCTTCAGGGTGCTGCCACGCCCCTGCTGGCAATTGTGCTTTACGGCAGAGATTTTCTAAATATGCAGGGAGATCCCAGCCTTGCTCTACGGCAACTTTAGGTAAGAAAACACCGCTTCTTTGCCCCAAAATTAAGAGTAAACCATGACGCCCAATTTCAATCTCTTCTATGCTAGGGCATAAGGTCATGGGGCCGAGAACGGAAATTTCCATGCTGATGGCGTTTTCTTTTTGCAGCCATTCTTCTGTGGTGACAGCAGGAAAGCGATGGTCTTCAAAGGCCGCGGCCACAGCCATGCGTGCTACATTTTTATATAAAGGTTCACGCCCCACTAAGGAACCTATGCAACCACGTAAATGACCGCCTTTATTCAAAGTAACAAAGCATCCTAAATCTTGCCCCAAAACACCCTTGGCCATGGGGGGATTCATGGCAGGAGCCTGAGCAAGTTTTTGTGAAATGCTTAAACAAGCAATACTGCCCAAGGCATTTTTTTCTTGTTGTGTAAGGGTAAAGGTTACACCCATAAGAGGCCTCCCAAAAAAAGTATAGGTCAGTGTACAAAGAATCCGTGCAGGTGTAAATGCACAGCTTATAAAACTGCTTTTGCTTTGTTATGGATAAAAAAAAGAACCTCCACATTATAGCGGAGGTTCTTATGTAGAAAGTCTTTTTTACCTTACATGGAAGCTAAACTTTCCATTTCGGTCTCTGTTAAGAGCTTGTCTAAGTCAAGCAAGATGAGCAATCTGTCTTCAAGTTTGCCCACGCCGCGCATGTACTCAGAGCCAATGCCCGCCACAACAGCTGGTGGTGGTTCTACGGTGGACTCCTTAATGCGCAATACTTCGCATACGGCGTCAACCACAAAGCCTACAATTTGACCGGCAAGATCCATAACTTTGATACGAGTTTGGCTATCATGTATGGCTGCTTTCATGCCAAAGCGTTTGCGCATATCAATAACAGGAATAACCTTACCGCGCAGATTAATGACACCTTCCACAAAGGAAGGAGCATTAGGCACCTTAGTTATGGGCATCATGCGAATGATTTCTTGTACTTTTAAAATTTCAACGCCAAATTCTTCTTCGGCAATTTTAAAAGTAACCATTTGGATAAGACTGCTGTCATCGGAACCGTGATAGTCGCCTTTTACTTCGGTTTCACTCATATACTTCTCTCCTAGTAGAGTCATAATTCATCATATAGGCACTATAAAAGTACTTCGGCAAAGATGCGTAAAACTATAGGTGTCAAAGAAATATTTATAAACATTTCCTTGAGCTTTTCTGTCACCGCCGCAGGAGCAAATGCTATAAGCCTTGTTCCTTCATATGAAGGATAAGGTCGCATACACGGCAGGAATAGCCCCATTCATTATCATACCACAGAACAATTTTGGCAAGGGTGCCATCTTGAACGGTGCAATATTCTGCTTCCACAATGGAGGAGTGGGTATTGCCCTTAAAGTCTAAAGAAACCAGTGGCAAGTCACTGTATTCAATAATGCCCTTATGACTGCCTTCGGCGGCGGTTTTAAGGGCGGCGCGTAAGGTTTCTGTATCTGTGGGTTTTTCTAAGATGGCTGTGAAATCCACTGCTGAAACGCAAGGTGTGGGCACACGTAAGGAATAGCCGCTAAACTTTCCCTTCATGGCAGGAAGTACCTTTGCCACAGCAGAAGCTGCACCCGTGGAGGTGGGAATAATATTTAAACCACCGGCTCTGGCACGGCGCAAGTCAGAGTGCGGCATGTCAAGAATACGTTGGTCATTGGTGTATGAGTGAATGGTGCACATGGTGCCTTGGCTAACGCCAAAGGCTTCGTGCAATACCTTTACCACAGGGGCAAGGCAGTTGGTGGTGCAGGAAGCATTGGAAACCATATGGTGTTTTTTAGGGTCATAGTCATTTTCATTGACCCCTATTACCAAGGTTAAATCTTCATTTTTGGCAGGGGAGCTGAAAATAACTTTTTTAGCGCCGCCTTCCAAATGCACTTTAGCTTTTTCTGCATCACGAAAAACGCCGGAAGATTCAATAACAATATCTACATTATGCTTGGCCCAAGGAATATTTTTCGGGTCACGCTCACTGTAGCACTGGACGTTCCAATCTCCTAAGGTGGCCATTTGATCTGTTACCACAGCGTCTAAATAAGCACGACCGTAAATGGAGTCGTATTCAAGGAGGTGAAAGGATGTTTTTGCATCGCAAAGATCATTAATGGCAACAACTTCCACTTCATCGCCAAAATCTTTGAATAAAATATGGAAAACCTGACGTCCTATGCGTCCAAAACCATTAATACCAATACGAACTTTACTCATGGCAAACCTCAAAATTTTTAAGTATTATATTTTCGTGAACATGTATGCAAAAAACGCATACATTTAATGCATAATTAAGGTAGGCACATTTTATATAATACTGATATTTGTAAAGGACAAGGCTTTTTTTGTGAAAAAAAATATTTGCTCGGAGAAAAATTCTCTGGTTCTGGGGGAAAAAGCTGTATTGTCAAATTTTTAAAAAAGAAGGGTTATTTTGAAACTCAATAATTATCAAATTTATTTTCAAGAAATATTTTTTACTTAAGAGTCTTTTTCTTGAAAGATGCGCCCGCGCATGACAGCTTGGCGTCCAAATTTATGCCGTAAGGCGTCCAGAGCGCTGTCAAGTTTTGCATGTTTTTCTTGTTCTTTTTGCTGGGCACTTTGAAAGAGTAAACCTTGCTCTGCATTGTCGTGAAAGCCAGAAACACCCACGCCGATGAGGCGTACTTTTTGCGGTAAATCTAAAGCCTCTAGAAGCTGACAGGCGGTGTTGAAAATGCACTGCGTACCTTGGGTTTTGTGTGGCAATGTGCGTGAACGGGTAATTTGTGTAAAGTCGGCAAATTTGACTTTAAGAGTAATGGTGCGTCCACTTAGGCCGTGTTTGCGTAAGGAAGTGCCCACACGTTCGGCTTGTACCATGAGGTTTTTTTGTAAAAAGGTACGGTCTAAGGTGTCTTCATGAAAAGTCGTTTCACAACTTTCACTTTTGGGGTCTGTGGTGGGGTTTACGCTGGCTTCGTCTTCACCGTGAACGCGGCGCCATAGCTCCATACCGCCTTTTCCAAAGCGTCTTTCCCAAAAATCTTGGGGAAATCGCTGTACATCGCCGCCGTGACGTACGCCCAGCTTTTGTAATTCCAGCATAAATTTTTTCCCCACTCCGGGGATTTTTTGTACAGGGAGGCGGTGTAAAAACTCTTCCATGGCATGGGGGTAGAGAATATACACACCATGCGGCTTGTTTATATCTGAAGCAATTTTAGCAAGAAACTTTTTGGGCGCAGCGCCCACAGAACATGTGAGGCCACCTGTAACAGTAAAAATCTCTTTTTGTATTCGCTGACAAAGTTGCTCAATGGGGCCAAAAAGACGCTCAAGGCCTTGGGCATCCATATAGGCTTCATCTATGGAGGCAGGTTCCACCACAGGGGAAAATGTACTTAATGCGTGCATGACAGAGGCAGAAATCTCTTTATAGCGCGCCATACGCCCCGGTACAAAAATAAGCTGAGGGCAAAGCTTTTTGGCCATGCGTGAGGGCATGGCTGAGCGTACGCCAAAGGCACGTGCTTCATAGGACGCAGCAGAAAGCACACCGCGGGTGCAATCTGTCCCCACGGCCACGGGCTTACCACGCAACTCGGGGGCGTCCATTTGTTCCACCGAGGCATAGAAGGCATCCATATCTATATGAATAATCCAAGGGATATGGGCACGTGTATTTTCCATAAAGCTCAAACTCTCTTTGCACACATTAGGCCGGTAAAAATTGCGCCCAAATATGCCTTGTGCGTGGGCCGTCCCCTTCGCAAAGGTATATATGCTGCCATGTGCCCAATTGCACTTGTCCATTTTCCACAATGAGCATGAGTGAGGGGCCAAAGAGGCTGGTTTTTATGTGGGCGTCACTATTGCCTTCGGCATGGTGAAAGCGAGGGTCTTGAGGCACAAGGGCGCTGAAGAAATTTGTCATATCACGAGCTACGTCAGGGTCTGCGCCTTCATTGATGGTTAATCCACAGGTGGTGTGTGGTGAATAGAGCACTAGAGCGCCTTTTTTCCAAGTATCTTGTTGACGTAGCAGATTTTGTATTTCTGTACTAATATCTACCATTTGACTGCGTTTTTGGGTGCGTACTGTAAGTGTTTCCATAAAGCCCTCAAAAAGATGGTTGAGGCGCCAAAAAGAGGCACCGTGTTCATTGACTTATGCGGCTTTCCTTGCCACATTAGCCCACATATACACTGCACGCCTTGGCTATGCAAGAAAAGCTCTCCGTATTTGGGGGCTTGTATGACTTGAGCGTGTTTTAAGGAGTACGTATTTATGCCATTGGTTCTTGGCTCAGCAGGACATATTGACCATGGGAAAACCTCTCTGGTGCGCGCCCTCACAGGCATTGATTGCGATCGTTTAGAAGAAGAAAAACGCCGTGGCATTACCATTGAACTGGGTTTTGCTCATTTTGATTTACCCCATGGGGAACGCCTTGGCATTGTGGACGTGCCCGGCCATGAGCGCTTTGTGAAAAATATGGTGGCTGGCGCCGCCGGAATAGATTTTGTTATGCTGATCATAGCAGCCGATGAAGGCGTCATGCCGCAAACGCGTGAGCATTTGGAAATTTGCGCTTTGTTGGGTATTAAACATGGTTTTGTGGCTCTGACAAAAATAGATATGGTGGATGAAGAGTGGCTGACATTGGTGCAAGAAGATGTGAAAAACTTTTTGCAGGGAACTTTTTTAGAAGGTGCGCCTATTTTTCCCGTATCCTCCCTTACGAAGCAAGGTTTAGACGCCTTGCGCGCCCATGTGGTGCAATGCAGTAAAACGTTGACGCCCTCGCGCGAGAGCACTCTTTTTCGCTTACCGGTGGATAGAATTTTTTCCATGAAAGGCCATGGCACTGTGGTCACGGGCACTCTTTGGGCCGGGGCGGTAAGCCTTGGTGATGAAGCTGTGTTTATGCCTGACGGGGTGGAGACTAAAATTCGCGGCATTCAGTGGCATGGACAGGCCGCAGATGATGCCGGAGCAGGGCAACGCTGCGCCCTTAATGTGCTGAATGTGGAAGTGGGCGAAGTACAACGCGGTTCGGTGCTGGCGCATCCGGATACGCTCTTTCCCGCCACACGTTGGCTGGTGAAGCTGCATTGTTTGTCTTCGGCGCCGCGCGCCTTGCGTGCCAGAACGGAAATTCACTTTCACCATGGCGCACGTGAAGTGGCAGCACGTTTGTATTTTTTTGATAGAGATCGCTTGGAGCCTGGCGAAAGTGCTTTGACAGAAATCCGCTTTACGGAACCCATGGTGGGTGTTTTTGGGGATCGCTGCGTGGTGCGCGCGTATTCTCCATTGCGTACTGTGGCGGGGGGCACATTGGTACACCCTATGCCGCAGCCTTTACGCCGTAAACAGGCGGACTTTGCTGCGCGATTGGACATGCTTACACTTTTGGACAGTTTGGAGAGTTTAGAAGAGCGCACCATGGCACAATTGGCTTTAGCCGATGTGGAGGGGCTTTCTTTTGCAGAGCTTATGGTCTTAACTCATGGACATGCCAAAAAGTTGGAAAAACTTTTGCAAAGCTTGGGCGCTAAAGTGACCTGCTTTGATAAAGAAGAAAAACGCTATATTCACGGGGAAGCCCTAAGCAAGCTTATGCAACAATGCCTTGAGCAAGCGCAAGCTTTTCATACACGTGAACCTTTGAAAAATGGCATGTCGCGTGGGGTGTTATGCCCTAAGCAAAGACCCAAACTGGCGCATCTTGTCATTGAGCGTTGCTTACGTCAGGGAAGCTTGGTGACAGAAGGCGATGTTTTGCGCTTAGCCTCTCATACAGTGGAGCTGGACTCCAATGAAAGTTCTTTGAAAGAAAAGATTTTGGAAGCGCATACGCAAGCCGGATTAACACCGCCAAACTTTAAAGAAGTATTAGAAGAGCTGGGGGTAGATGCGAAAAAAGCCGCTCCCGTGGTGAAAATGCTCTGCGATGCCAAGGAATTGGTGCGCGTGAAGGATGGATTGTACTATGCCATGCCCGTCATTGATGCTATTCAAGGGCGCGTGCGCGTGTGGTTTGAAAGCCATGATGACCTTGACCCCGCGGGCTTAAAAGAAATTTTAGGGGGTATTTCACGTAAATACCTTATAGCACTTTTGGAATATATGGATAGAGAGCGTATTACCATTCGCGTGGGCGATAAACGCCAATTGCGCGGCGCAGGGCGGTAGTTTACCTTAGATACGCGTTTACAGAAAAACCAATTCAACAGTACTGCATACCAATGCAATAGCATATGCTTGTGGAGAAAATAGTATGGGACAAAATGTACTTGTCATTGGCGGTGTGGCTCTTGGCCCCAAGGCGGCTTGTCGTTGCAAACGCCTTGACCCTCAGGCCAATGTAACCCTCATAGATGAAAATGTGTTTATTTCCTATGGTGGTTGCGGCATTCCTTTTTATCTTTCCGGCGAAATTAATAATATAGATGATTTACGCTCCACCCCTTATCATACTCTGAGAGATG
>CAYJNA010000031.1:0-22592 GCA_964371225.1 uncultured Desulfovibrionaceae bacterium | reverse complement strand
TTTTGTTTTTATGGAGGGAACTTTTTTTAGGAAAAAAAAGTTCCCCCCATACCCCCCTCAAAAAAACCCATGGCCGCGTACATCTTTAGTTTAGCGTACATAGTCGGGCAATGCTAGTATTTCGCAAGCTTTACCCTTCCATGAGTTTTACCCTTTCATAGGGTTTTTTGAGAATATACCAAGGAGGGCAACCTTCTTTTAAAAAGTTACCCTCCATACAATTTCGTTTTGTACTTTTGCGCACAAAACTTTTACAAAGATATGTCTTCATGTAAAGAGCTTGACGCTCTTAAAAATTCTTTTCTTCTTCAAAATGCAAAAATATTATTCTACATCATCAAAATCTGCGTCATCATAGTCGCCATAGCTTGCATCATACTCAATGGCATATTCCGTAGTAGTCGCATCATATTCTTCCGCATCCACAGTCCAAAGACACTGCAAATGCTCAGCCAATTCTGCCACAGCATTTTCCTGTGCTTCGCATAATGATTGCATAAGCCCTAATGCCGCCTCAGCAAGAGCCTCCACGCCAGCATTATTATCTATACAGACATGACATGCAGCCAATTTCTTTTTTTCTGGCCATTGCCATGAGTCCAACGTCTCGCACTGTTCCACAGACCATTGACGATTTTGTTGCAAACGCGCATAACGCACCTCTTGATCACAATGCACACCCACAACATACGCACTTTCTTTAAACTGCCAGCCATTTTCCAAGTAAAGGGGTATTTCTGCCACAGTAAAATCCCTGCCCTCCACTTCACACTGTTCCGAAAACTGCTGCAAGCTCTCACGTACCATACCATGTATAGCACATTCCACTTCTTGCCGCAGAAAAGGATCTTCCTGCATGGCAAGACGTAAGCCTTTGCGATCAAGCTCCGCCTGCTTATGCTCCATAAAGCGCGTTCCAAAACGGCTGGCAAAAAACTCATGCCCAGCACCGCCCACAGCATACAGTGACGCCACCACAGCATCAGCACTCCACGTGGCCACGCCTTGTTTTGCCAAAGCATCTCGTAAGGTAGATTTACCACAACCAGGAAGTCCCGTAAGTACTATTTTCTTCATGGAATGCGTCAAATCCAAAGCACATTGCAGCATATCCTGAGGAGGAGCGCTAAAAAAATGACATTCTTCACCTGTAATAGGATGTGAAAACTCTAGCTGCCACGCATGCAGCATTTGTCTTTGTGCTGGAAATTCCGCCACAGAACCACGCATAAAGGGCTTTGCCCCATACACCGTATCGCCCCACAAAGGAAAGCCCAAATGCGCCATATGCACGCGGATTTGATGGGTTCGCCCTGTAAAAATAGTGACGCGCACCAAGGAAAAACGCTGCTCAGCATCGGCATACAGCACTTCCCATGCACTATGGGCAGGCCTACCGCCCTTATTTTCCGGCACCACAGCCATCTTTACTTTCACCATGGGGTGACGCCCAATGGGTTCGCGAATTTCACCATGCTGTGCGGGCACGCCTTGTACCAAAGCAAGATACTGTTTATGTACACGGCGTTCAGAAAAATGCTCCGCCAAAATAAGCCGCGCTTCTTCTGTCAATGCCACCACCATAAGCCCGCTGGTGTCTTTATCAAGCCTATGTACAATACCGGGGCGTTGCCCTTCTTGCTCCAATAACTGCGGATAATGCCCCGCTAAACGCTGAATAAGTGTATTTTCCATACAAGAAGGACAAGGATGCACTGTCAGTCCCGCAGGTTTATTACACACTAAAATATGCTCGTCCGCCCATAGTACATCCACCTCACCTTCTTCAGGTGTAATATGTGTAGCAGGAGGCACCAGCATAAGCTCAACATGTTGTCCGGCCTTCACCTTGGTACTGGCAGATTTTACCGGTAAACCATCCACACGGCATTGCCCTTGCTGTATGGCCTTTTTAATTTTTTCACGCGAAATATCCGAGATTAATGCGCCCAAAAAAGCATCTAAACGCCCAGCATTTCCTGCTTCTACATCATAAGTATAGGTACGCATATGCCCTACTGTGGCCCCGGCAAGGTGGACATGCCACCAATACGCACGAGTATCGTTTGATTATTATATAAATTAGCTAATTCTTTACCGGGTTCCAAAGTGGTAACCACTGCGCGGCCAATGATAAATCTATCATCCCCCATACCTTGCTCATCCACACGTATACCCCACACATTGTGAAACATGGCCGGTTGTCCATGCTCTTCCCCCACATACAGACCAATATGCCCCGGCATCCAAATCATGGTTAAAAACGGCTTTGCATAACGACGCACGGCGGCCTTTTTTTCTTCCAAAGTCATATTGCTAAGCGGGTGCGTATACGCAGAATTATACTGTGCTTTAGAATTACGCGGCAAATACACCCCAAAAGGCGTAAACATATCGCGTAAAGTAGAGGAGCAATCACGCCATTCATTATGTCCGCCCCAGCCGTATAATTGCCCCATCATCACATCACCCACCTTGGCAATATTCTGTGCAGTGATGGGCATGGGTATGGTAACAGCATCGGCGGCAGAAAGGCTCACTTGCTCCATGGTAGCCATGCCGGAAGCTGTACGTACAGGCACATAAACATATATGGAATCGGAGCTTTTCTTCACTTGCGCAAAAACTGCACCAATATGAGCATGGCCGGCTTGGCCAAGGCTTACTTTATCACGAATTAAAGCCGTCAAAGGACGTGCCATATATTTCTTTATAAAAGTGGCATCCACAAAAGCCACATCCTTAGCTTGTACCCAACCGCCCGCAATGGAATTTTCTATAAAATACCATTGTTTATCAAGGCTTATATGACTCACATAAATGGGTAAACCCACATGTAAAGTGGAGTATTGGAAATAGTCAAAGGGAGATAAAGCCGCAGAAGGTGTTGCCTTACTATAGCGCGGGCTTAGCGTAGGCATTTCGCGCAAAGGCGTTTGACGCACAATAATGGCCGGCCTTTGCACATTTGGATATGTCATACTGTTGGCATTGGCCTTAAGACTTGCCCATTGAGCTTCTGTCCACGGGTTCACACCTTGATAACCACGTGCAGAACCAAGTGTATTTTCAAATGTTTTTAGGGAGTATCCCGCCTTACTTTGCCCCCACGCCCCATAAAAAATACGTTTAAATTTTTCCGCTTCGGCTTTATGTACAGAGCTGGTAAGTAAAGCGCCTTTGGGCATTTTGTCCGCATAATAAGCTAAACTCTGTGGTAAGACATCAATATCTTTAATATGTCCATTCTGTATATTAGAACTGTACAGGGGCTTTGGCGTCATACCTCTATTACTGCCGCAAGCTCCTAGAAAAAGCATACAAAGTATTAATACTCCTCCCACAAAAAAGGAAGAAGATACCCTAGCCATACCAAAAAAAGAAAAAGTGCTGTTCATAAAAAAGCTCATACCCTTAGGCAGGCTGAATGGTCAATGTAAATTTGCGTAAAAAATCCACGGGTAAATACGTCATTTTGGCTTGGCGTAAACCTTCTTCACCCATATCTTGCTCTCTGTTAATGAGTATGCACCCTTCCCCTGCTTTTTGTACAAAAAGAGTGTTTATGGTTTGGTATACCCCTCTATAGCCACTATGTCCTTTTTCAAAATGCACCCCTAGGGTGCCATTGGCCAATTTTTCTCCCACGCTAAATGCCACCATGGTATCCCCCACATACAAAGCCCCCCCCTGCAAATAAGGGAAGTCTTGCCAATGGGAAAAAACTTGATTAATGGCGTTATTTTCCGCCTCCAAGGAGGGGGAATTGGAACATTCATGCCATTTACACCAAGCATCTTGTAAAGAAAGCACATCTTCTAAAATGGTATCATCTATGGGGCGATAATCCGGCTGCCCATAAATTTTCCTAAAGGCATTTACATGATTACGTTTTTTCTGATAACGATTACCGGCAAGTGTTGCCAAAGCATCTCTGTCATAAAGGTATTCAAATTGGTCACGATTTTCTTCCACAGTGACACGCCCCGGTAAGGCTTTTTCCAATATATGTGCCAATGCTTCGGGTACACGTACCAAGCGTGCGCCTTTACTTAGGCACACTTCTTCTTGCCATGCTACCTTTTCCCAATTGCCCACCGGTGCCCAAAATAAGGGTAGTGTTTGAGAAATTTTGGGTTCATTGGGTAGCGCCTTTGGCTGTAACCAACAGAGTTTATCACTGAAATGCCAATGCAATTGATTATACTCACGCCATCCCCATATATTTACAAAAGTATAGTCCATGGATTGAACTGGGCATACATCCCACAATTCTTTATAGCGTTGAGCACCTGTTAAAGACAAAGGCGAAAATTCCGCTTGCATAGTATATCCAATTATTTTTTATTTTTTTGTTGTTGCATGGCATAGCTTTTCCACGGAGCATAAAAAAGCACTCCCAGCATAACCAAAGCCTGCACTACTTGCGATGCAAGCATACCCACAAATACGCCTGATGCGCTTTGCCACACAAAATGTCCTAATATCCATGCCACTGGTAAACGTACTACCCAAAAGGATGTACCATAGACCATAAGATTATAGCGTGTAGCACCTGCCCCTGTCATAACCCCACCCAAAATCATACTAATAAGAGTAAAAGGTGTGGAAAAAAAGTTAATATACAGATAGTTTTCCGCAATAGTTTGCGTTGTGGGATTATCTGTTAAAAAATCTGCCATGGCTGGAATAAAAGGCCACAATGCCAACGCTACCAGCGTCATACAAACTACGCCGGCACTCATAATGGTAAGAGCCAAGCGTTGTGCCTGTGCCTCATTGCGCGCTCCAAGGCTATTACCCACCATAACAGAAGCTGTAGTACTAAAGCCCATACCTGGCAAAAAGAGCAAAGCTTCCAGACGCATTCCTGCCGTAAGACCAGCTAGGGCGTGGACATTATCAAAGGGAAGGGAGGCTGTCACCGCAAAAAGTACCACATAGCCCGATTGCCATACCAATTGCGATGCCGCTGCCGGTAAAGCTACTTTGAGTAAATAGGGAACAGCAGCACGTATCCACTTGAAAGGAGGGAATTTTTCATAATCAAAATACCCACTATGCGTCAATAAAAGAATATTTGCTAAAGCGCCCAAACCTGTACAAGCAAATGTTGTCCACGCAATGCCTGCATAGCCATAGGCCGGCAAACCAAAATACCCCAGCCCAAAACCTAAATTACCAAAAAAATTCCCCGCAGCCATGAAAAAAGCTACAAAAACAGGCGGTATGACTTGACGCGTAGCACGAAAAAGAGTGGTGGTGGTGGAAAAAAGATAGCCCAGTGGCAAGGTAAGCAAGGTAATGGTCCAATATTCCAGTGCCACAGGCAGCACCGCACTAGGCGTTTGCACAAAGGCAAAAAAAACATCTCTGCCTGCATACGCTATTATAGCCAATATGGCGCCAAAAGCCACCGAAAGAGCAATAACAAGATTAACATAGCGTACAGCTCGATGCAGGAGACCGGCCCCTATGGCCTGACTAATGGCCGCTGTGGCACCGCCTCCCAAAGCCATGGCCAACACCTGTAAAAACATATTTCCTTGTGTCACCACACCAAAGGCAGCTTGAATATCATTGCCAAGCTTACCGGCCGTCCACACATCACATAAGCCCAAACAAAAAAAGAAACACATGACCATAACTTGTGGCCATGTAAGCTGTACAATGGTGGCGAAAGAAAAGGTAAGTTCTTTTTTTTGCGGTACTGCCATGGAGGCTCCTTTGGGAATTTTAAAAAATATTTTGGAACTCAATGTATCCAGAGAATTACCAACAAAATATGCATAAAAAGCTTTTCAAAATGTTGATAAAGCCCACAAGGGGAATACCTTTGGGGAAAATCCGTTCTGAGAAGAAAAGATTTTACCGCAATGTAATATTAGCACTCTGCATGCCGTATAAAATTATATTCGTCGACGCTGAAAACAGCTTAATGCACAATAAAAAATAGTACTTTATAACGAAGAAACCGTCATAAACTTTGTCCGAAAAGGTATTCTTTACTCACTTTACAAAGAGCATATTTTCTAAAAACTGTATAGCATTAAAAAAGCTAAACAAAGAAAATTTAGCTACAAAAAAGCCTCCTGACAAGGGAGGCACGAAAATAAATTATACACACAGTTATGAAATTTATTAAAAAAACTTACGTTGCATAGGTGTTTTCAGCCTCGTAGACAAATACTTAGCCCGTAGCACCAGTATCTACAGCCGTATACTCCACAGCTTCAATAAGTACCATGCCATCAGTCATATTGGTTACTTCTTCAGTAAATGCTGGCACATGCTCTTCCGGTAAGCGAAGTAAAAAGGACGCGTCCACGGCAAAGCTTTCTTCCAATATTTCTGCTTCAAAAGTAGCTAGCATGCGGCGAAAAAGTATGATGGCAGAATATTCTAACACAATTTGCAAATAGGCAGGAGTAATACGCTCCTTGGTGGGAAGACTTTGCAAGTTATCCAGTACAGCACCTTGATAGGCACGCACAAGGCCGCCGGTGCCTAATTTTATACCACCAAAATACCGTGTTACCACGCAGACCAATTCCCCCACACCGCTATGGTGCAAAGCGGTCAACATGGGACGCCCTGCTGTGCCATGAGGTTCTCCATCATCAGAAAACCCCACGCGCGCTGTATCCTTGGGCGGCCCCACAGCAAAGGCCCAGCAATTATGCGTGGCGTCGGCAAATTCTTTTTTCACATTATCCACAAAGGCTCTGGCTTCTTCCACAGTGCAAGCATGCCCCATGGAACACCAAAAAAGGCTGCCCTTAATGGTCATTTCCGTACGATGCATAAGAGCACCTTGTAAATGTGGTATAAGATATCGCTGCGCCATGATTTTACCTTAAAAATTACATATCAAGCAAGCCACAATGTGCCAAAGCTGCATATAAAACTATACCCGCTGCCGTGGACAAATTAAGCGAACGCACCTCACCACGAATGGGTATACGCACGCGGCCATGCCCTTGATCAAAAATATCTTGCGTCAGTCCTCGTGTTTCTGGTCCAAAAATAAGGCTGTCTTGCGCTGTATACGCGAAACGATGCACAGGTTCTCCTCCCTTGGAAGAGGTCATCACAAGACGTCTGCCCTGCCCTGCTCCAGCCACATAGGCAGCAAAATTTGGCCAAACTTGTACCTTGGCATGGGGCCAGTAATCTAAGCCTGCCCTTTTTAAATGTTTGTCTGAAATGGAAAAACCCAATGGTTCAATGAGATGTAGCTCTGTGGCAGTGGCTGCGCAAAGGCGCGCTATATTACCGGTATTAGGCGGAATCTCTGGTTCAAAAAGCACTATATGCACAATAAAATACCTTTACAATTCAATCTACAATCCTTTGCGCACCACGGGTGACAAAGCATAAAAGCATGTCCAAAATCATAACCATGACTGTGAATAATATATAAATTCCATAAAAAAAGCGGAACCTTCCAAAGAAAGTTCCGCTTAAAATTGCATGATGAGTTCTAGGAACTACACACATCCAGTAGGCTTAGGAAGACCAGCCATCTTACAAGCGCCCTTACCAGGACCGGAAGGGAAGAGTTCGTAAACTTCTTTCAACTTGTAGCCAGTATTCTTGGAAAGGATACGCACCATAGGAGCGATACCGTTCTTCTTGTAGTAGTCTTGCAAGAAGTCAAGAATTTTTTGGTGGTCAGGATTGATGTCGGTGATACCTTCGGATTCTTTTACATAGTCCATCCACTCAGGGCACCAGTCATCAAAACGAAGCAAAAAGCCGTCTTCATCCACTTCAAAACTCTTGCCCTTATAAGTAATCTCAGCCATTCTTGTCCTCCTTGGACATTTTCTTAACAATTTATCCCAACATAATGTTGGTATTCCTACTACCCTAGAAAAATCTCGGGTAAAAAACCTCGACAAACCGAAGTAGTGCTAACGCACCATAACTGAGACATATAATTGCCACACTCTTGGCAAAATGGCAAGCCGCTTGTGCAACTTTTTTGTAGGTATTTTATTTCCAACAATGGAGAAGACTTAGCGCATTCCCGCCATGTATTATATGAAAAAGTTAATTCCAATACAGTAAATTATGCTCTTTTTTCAAAATATCCAACAATGCATTTTGCGCACTTTCAGTTTCCATGCTCGAAATACGAATATAGACTTGTTTTTCAGCGCAACCTTCATCGGTATGCGACAAGATAGATGTAATGTTGACATTATGTTCTGCCAATACTTCCAAAAGAGGACGCAATGCCCCCACTTTATCTTGTACGCTAAAGGCCAATTGCAAAGTATCTTGTCGGGCACCAGTGATATTAATGAGCACTTTAAAAATATCATGGTCAGAGATAATGCCCACCAATCTGTCATTTTCCGTCACAGGAAAACCACCAAAACCTTTTTCTTCCATGAGTAAAGCCACTTTCTCTATGGAATCATCGGGGCTTACGCATACAGGATTCACCGTCATAATGCTTTTGAGTTTTAATTCAGAAAGTAAATAAAGCATTTCACGCATATCTAACGTTGTGGCCTGTGAAGGAGAGGCGTCTTTAATATCCCTATCAGACACAATACCTACCACATGTCCCTCTGTATCTACCACGGGCAAACGACGGATATTATGATCTTTCATCAATTTATTGGCCTTTACCACCGACATATCCGGTGTGGCACTTATAACTTTACTGGTCATCCACTGTTTAATAAGCATATAAACCTCCTCGTAATTTTCAAAATAAGAGACTTTTGCACAATTATTTTATTTCTTACAAATTTTTGTATATGCAAAAGCCTTATATGTACACATGGCAAAACGTCTTTTTAAAAAAATGCCGTCCATTTCCTCTTATATTCAAGAAATACGTCATCTGAGGGCTGACCCATATTATCGTTGCCAGATGTGTGAGTTTGACTATATACTCAGCGCAAGCGCGCTTCAAGTGCCGCCAAGAGCTTTTTTTTATTTTTGTGTAAAAGCTTAGGGAGACCCTTATGTATATTTATTGTGATTGTGAAGCTGGCATTAGCGGCGATATGTTTTTAGGAGCTTTATGTCATTTAGGACTTAATCTAGCTCCTTTGCAAAAGATTCTTCACGATGTTGGCATCTTATGCCAAATAGACACATGGGAAGAATGTCGTGCTGCCGGCCCCGGCCATCGTGTGGAAGTGCATTGGCCTGAGGAACAACCCTTGCGCCACCCCGCAGACATAGCTGCTATTTTTCATAAAGCTGCCATTTCGCCCGCTGTACGAGCCAAAGCATTGGCTATTTTGGGCGCACTTACCGAAGCAGAAGCTCATGCGCATGCCATACCTGCAGACCAAGTACATTTTCACGAAGTGGGCGCCATTGACACCGTTGTAGATATTTTAGGCGCTGTGTGGGGGCTTGAACAATTGGGTATAAGCCATGTGCTTTGCTCTGCTCTACCTTGGTTTACCGGCACCATTGAATGTGAACACGGCCTACTCCCCTTACCAGCGCCGGCCACCGCCTACTTACTCACAGGTAAACCCATATGTCACACATGGTCACAACATGAATGGCTCAGTAAAAGTGAAATGGTCACTCCCACAGGCGCGGCCTTAGTGCATGTGCTTGGTAAAAGTTTTAATGCGCAGCCCGCAGGACAAAGAATGCAATTGGGTACAGGATATGGTTCACGAAATGCCCCTGTGGGTTTACGTTTGTGGATTATGGCCAACCATGACATGGACACTTTACACGCGCCACGCACAGAGCCTGTAACACAAATGGAAAGTCACATTGACCACCTCACAGGTGAGGAACTAGGAGCCTGCTTAGACGCTTTAACCGCCATGAAAGAAGTTTTAGATGTGCTTTGGTTACAAGGCATAGGCAAGAAAAATCGCCCCACAGGGCTTTTACGCGTACTTTGCCATCCAGAACATAAAGCCATGGTAGAAGCTGCCATCTTTAAGCACACCCATAGCCTAGGCATACGACATATTACTTTGGAGCGCACCATTTTACCGCGTCAGCAAAGTACAGTGGATATTGCCAATACAACCACCCTCACGGCACTTTTACCCGCTAAAGAATATCGTTTAGGGGGCGAAGTATGGTTGCGTCCTGAAAGTGATGCTTTACAAAATCGTGCCGCCACCTTGGGCTTAGGCATGCCTGCTCTACGTATGCATACCAAACCCAAAGGCTAATACCTTGGACGCCACCTTTGTTTTTAGCTTTGCCCTTGCTGCTGGAGCAGGGGCTTTTTTGCGTTATATATGCTCTACTTTGGTGGAACGTATCAGTCGCCATATACGACAACACCCTTCGCAGCCTCTCCCGCAAGAAGTGCCCCAAAAATGGGGACGTACACCCGCTTTCCCTTGGAGCATTTTCATTGTTAATATCTTGGGCTGTCTTGGTTTTGGTATGGCCCTAGGCATAACACAAAACTATTATGCGCTTAGTGAAGAGGTTTCGCGTAGTCTCTTTATGGGCTTTTTTGGTTCTTTTACCACTTATTCTACATTTATTTTTGAAATATATTTTCTATGGAAAAATGGCTATTATCTTTCTTGTATCAACTACTTAGCAGGACAAATCCTTTTGGGAATAGCCGCACTCTGGCTAGGAATGCAAATTTTTTCCTAGAATAATATTGACATTCATTTTCATATTAGCTATACCTCTTTTCACAGTACGAAGACATTAAGCATGGAGGTAGCAATGGCTAAAAAATCTAAAAAGAACACCAATCAATCTGCAAGTATTTTCAGCAGCAAAAGCGACAAGTTGGCAAACGCTTCTTCCTGCGAAACATGTAATTCTCCATGCGCATGCGCTTCTTGTCCTCAACGCATTCTCATTGTGGGAGGCATTGAACGCATGGAACCCCTTTACCGCCAAGCAGTAGAAGCCAAAGGGCATATCTTTGAATATCACGCTGGGCACTTACGTAAAGGCGGTAACAAATTAGAAAATTTATTACAAAGAGCTGACATGATTTTATGTCCTGTAAATTGCAACAGTCACTCTGCATGTTTACAGGTAAAGAGTTTGTGCAAAAAATATAAAAAGAATTTACACATCATGAAAAATTTCAGTCTCTCTGCCATTGAACGCACACTAAGCACAAATTAAATTGCAGAGTATTACCATATCATCTAGAGCAGGGTTCTTGTGCCACATGGGGAGTGCTACACAAGAACCCATTTTCTTGCCCTATCAAAAGCAACATCATAAAAGCTTTATAGCATAAGCCCCCTACACATACTTGTGCAAGGGGCTTATGCTATTTTAATAAATGGACAGAAAGCAGAGGTACCTACTATCAGCTTATTCCTTACATTTTTTTTCGTACACAGAATACCCCATATTTTCCAAAAGACTTCTGGCATATCCAAGACCTTGCACAATATTAGGCAATACAAAGCCTTCACCAATATGTTTTAAAACGCCGGTACGTTCTAAAATTTTATACACGGTGGCATCACTGCTTATGATAATAAGCGGTATGCCTGCCGCGTGGCAGCGCTCAGCAAAGTGTCCCAAGGCGTGAGCGCCGGAAGCGTCAATCCAAAAAACACGAGCAAGGTTTAAGGTGATAATTTTCGTATCCTTATGCTCTTGTTTTTGCAATTGCTTTTCCAATGTATGCACAGCACCAAAGAAAAGAGTCCCTTCCACAAAATACGAACTGATATATTTACTGTCTAAGCACCATGTAAATTTGTCTGAAGGTAAATCCACATCGGAAATATACTTCATGCGCGGATGTGCTTCTTTATAGATAAGCAAGACCAAGGAAAGCATTACGCCCATGAAAATGGCTTTTTCAAGGTCAAGTACCAAGGTGGCCAATAAGGTGGTGATAAAAACAATGCGATCTGTACCGGTGGCCACATAACACAACCGTATATTATCTCTATCAATCATGCCCCATGCAATAATAAAGAGCATACCTGCCAAAGCCGCCATGGGGATATTTGCCGCCAAGGGGGCACAGAATAAAATAACCGGAATGGTAAAAAGGCCGGAAAATACCGTTGCAAAACGCGTCTTTCCGCCAGACGTAAAATTAAGCACACTACGCGTAAAGGAGCCGCAACTTGGCATACCAGAAGTGAAACCAGCGGTAATATTGCCAAGCCCCTGCCCTATAAGCTCTTGATTTCCGTCAAAGGGCTCTCTTCGTAATGTGGTAAGGTTTTTACCAATGGCCAAGGATTCCACCGCGCCCAAAATGGCTATGGCCAAGGAGGGGTAAAAAAGGTCACGAATAACATCAAGGCTGAACGAAGGCGGTAAAGATATGGGAGGGAAGATGGCGGGAATTTCACCCACAAAAACCACACCTTTTCCTTTTAAATCTAAAGCATATGCTAGGAAGCTTATCACTATAATAGAAACAAGATAAGCAGGGATACGGTAAGAAATGCGCTTACACAATTTCACAAGCACCATGGTACCCAAGCCCACGCCCACAGTCCAAAAGTTTATCAAGTGTAAGTTATCATACACAGCCATGACATCATGAAAGAAATACGTACGCGGGCCTATATCAAAGCCGAAAAAGTTGGGTAATTGCCCTGAAGCAATTAAAATGGCCGCTCCGGCAGAAAAACCCACCATGACCGAATGGGAAATAAAATTCGCCAATTCCCCCAAACGTATAAGCCCCATGACCAATTGAATAATACCCACCATGATAGTTATGCCAAAAACATAAGGCATAAGATCCATGGCAGAAAGCTGTGAAAGTTTCACCCCATTCACAGTAGCATTGGCAATGGTGAAAAAAAGCATCATGGCAATGGCATTGGTGGGGCCAGCCGCCAAAAAGCGCGAAGATCCCCACAAGGCCGCCACCATAACCGTAAATGTGGCCGCAAAAAGACCGTATTTAGGATCAATCCCTGCTATAACAGCATACGCCATCACTTGAGGAATGGCCACAGGCGCCACGGAAAGCCCTGCCATGACATCTGCCCTTAAGGTCGAAAAGGTCATAGTACGTAAATCAGGTAAAAATGGGAGAAAAGTTTGACGTAAAGCAGATAAACCCACCTTAGGAACAAGGAATTTTTCCACGACGGCCTCCAGCGTGATAGTAAAGTTTTAAAAGACGTAACCCCTTACAGAATTCTAACATGTACAAAGCTCTTTTATGTGAGAACGCTTACGCCCATACGTGAGGGAATTTGCGCCTCTCCCCATGTAAAGTCAAGCTAGTAAACACATTACTATAAGTCTTTCTTGCAAAATCATCTGCTTTGCTAACAAAGCTTCAGGAGCAATTCGTATAGTCTCATCTTAAAAACGTGTTTCCACTCGCTTTTAAGAAAGGCACGCTCACTCCAAATACCCCTTTCAGGGACGCCGTAAGCAAGTGACGGCTTATTTTGCGTGGCGGCAAGCCATGCCAGAGGCATGTCTTGTGTAGTCGACAGCTGAAAAAAGCATTTCATATGTCTAAATTTTGCCAGAAAACGTATTTCATACGTTTATTTTCGGCAAAATTTATTAAGCTTTTTAAGTTATAAATCCTATTTTTACTTATATTTAAGTAGTTTTTCAGTGTCGACTAGTATACATTCCACCCTCAAAGAGAACCTAGCCTATACTGCATATTGCGCAGGGCTGTGATGTATCATGACGCTAAAAAATATGATTATACCTCTATGGATATACTACTTTTTATTATTACTCTATGAAACTTTAAAAATGTTATATTGTTGAAAAACAGTGCTAAAAAGCATAACTTACCATATTTTTTAAACATATTTTTTTGCGCATTTTGTCTTTCTCTCTACATTTAACAAACAACAGATTCTATTTATAAATTCGATAGATATTACTTAATGCACCTTCGTTGACATAAACACTTTTACTGCTACACTACAGTTTCTTCATTGAAGAAAAATACTATTTAGGAGTGAATACCATGCCAGACAAAAAAGAAAACAATAAAAAAATTGAAAATGAAGGAATTTTAGCAGAAAAAATGCGTCAAAGATTACATCAATCTTACAATATCGAGTGCCCTCAAAGCAAGTTTGTGACAAAAAATAGCATCAATAGTAACTAGACATTGCAGATGCCTCCTAAAAGTTCCCCTTTTCTTTGAAGTTATCAAAGAAAAGGGGGATACTTAATTACTTTTTTACTTACTTTATTTAACTTGCGTAAAGCAAACCAAAGAAGTTCCATATGGGGAACATAACACAAGAGAAAAATACCACCGTAAGAAGTATTTTAACTATATTAAAACCTAAAAACTCACGCATGCTTATCATTCCATAACCATACAATAATAAATATGGCGCCACTTGGAATGGAAAGAGGATAAGGTCGCACGAGGCTACCAATGTCATAATGGCCGCCATGGGATTAAGTCCAAGGTCTACGCCCACCTGCGCAAAAGGATAAGAAAGACCCGCCATCATGGCATACGGTGTCATGAAAAAGTTTGCAGCAGCGCCACAAGTCATCATAATAAGCAAGGACACCAATACAGGCGCACCTTCTAATAATGGCGTAATGGAGCTTGAAATAATATTACCAAAACCAAGCTCACCGCCCACGGTACCAATGCCAAGGCAACTTACCATAAAGAAAAAGATGCCAAAGTTTGTTTTATTTAAGGCTATTGTGGTGCCTACTTTTAAAGCAGGCAAGAAGAGAATGTACGGTAAGGTCATAAATCCATACGCAGCAGGAAGACCATGCCAAGGCACTGTAAATAGGTACGACATGAGAATGACCACCACAGCAATGGAGATTTTTTCCTTGGAAGACAAGGGACCAAGTTCAGCATAGGCTTTTTCAAAATATTCTTTACCACCTTCAAGAACCACGTCTTTAGCTTTAAAAAGACGTGAAAAGCCCCAAAGCAAGGAAAGAAAGAAAAAGAAAATAATGCCATTATAAAATAACATTTCGTACCACACGGCTGTAAAACCGGGAATAACTTGACGTACCCCTTCTTCTGCCAAAGCAAGAAAACCGGGATTATATAAAAAACTGCTAGGCGCCCCTTGCCCACCAAGCATAATGGCGAAGCATAAAAGAGCACTTTCGCGTGAGGCTTTTAATTTTAACGCTACAATAATACCATAGCCCAGAACCATCATTACAATGAAAGCTTGGCAAAAAGTAATAAAGTTAATAATAGTACCCGCTATAAATACCCCATAAAGCACACCAGTATAGCTAGCGCCGCACTTGAGGACGCACCAATAGGCAATGCGCGATAGTAGGCCGCATTCTTCCAAGGCATTGGCCAAAATCATGGCACCTAACATCATCCAAATGGTATTACTTGTCCAAGCACCAAAAGCCACTTCAGAAGGAGCAATACCACTTAATAAATACATAGTTGGCAATAATATTGCCGGAATGATAGTATCAAAAAACTCAAGAGCAACGCATAACATGCAAAAAAGCGTTATGGCAAAAAAGATTCGTAATTCATACGTATATGCATCTGTAATAGGAATGAGGAAAAAAGATAGAGGCAGTCCTAGTGCAACCCCTACTCGTAACAGGGACGCCTTTGTTATGCTTAAGGCCATTATTTACTCCAACTCATCTAAGTTAAAAAAAAACGAAAAATAGCATTTTCCTATTTTTCGTGACAAAATTTTTTATACGTATATTAGTACTCTACCACACAATGGAGATGTTTTGTACTATGTCAGCATGCAAGCTATGGTGTACTGGGCAAGTTTTTACGGCATTTTCCATGGCTTTTTTATCTTTTTCAGAAAACCCCTTGCTTGGCATGGTAATGGTAACATGTATTTCGGCTATACGTCGTGGTTGCGCCGCCATCACTTTTACCGTTTCCATGCTAGCACCCACCATGTCTAAACCGTGGCTTTGCGCATACAAAGCCATCATAGTCATGGCACAAGTGCCTAAAGATAAAGCGCATAAATCTGTGGGAGAAAAGCTTTGTCCCTTGCCCCCATTATCTACTGGGGCATCGCATAAAAGAGTGGCATCGCTACCTGTATGCTGCGACTGTATTTGTAAATTACCCAAATACTCAGAAGTCATTTTCATTGGTGTACCCCTATTTTAATGATAAAATTTAGTAGTTTTTTGTTCGTCGATAATTTTGCCTGTTTTTAAAACATAGTGGCGCAAGCACATTTTTGCTTCTTTGGAATATATTTGAATAAAATCGTAGGTCACTTCCACATCAGCGTTAAAATTATGCCCAAACAAACTACGAGCGCGTGTTTCTGAGGCAATAATATGTAAGGGAACGTGACTATCGCGCAGACGTACGGTAATGGTACCATCTGGCGAATGTGGTAATTGCCATCCTAAGTATTTGCCTTGTACTGTTACAGCATCATACTTTTCTGTGGGGCAATATTTTTCCGGAGTGGGTGTGGCAGCAGCAGCCAAAGCTTCCCCCGCAGCTATACTCTGCCCTGCACAAAAAACGGTACTCACAAGCACAGCACTTGCGCAAAATATTTTTGCCCATAAGCTCAACGGCTGAGCCTTTCCCCTCAAAGGGTTCCAATTTCCTTCCATAACTCTCTCCTTTTTATCTCAAGCCTCCACAAAGAAAGGCTAAAATATCCATACTATAAACGTGATTGCAACTCAGAAATAAGCGTTTTACGTAAAGGACTTAAAGAGCCTCCTTTACGTTCCACACAATAAAAATTGCGTGTAAATATCATATTGGCGATGGGTACCACATGCAATAAGCCGTAGCGTAATTCCATTTCAATGGTTCGCGGCGACAAGCAAGATACTGTGTCCGGATTTTGTAAAACTTGTTTAATGGCGTCAGTATGTGCAAGCTCAAGACATTGTGCAGGACGTATACCTAATGTTGTAATATTACGTAAAAAGTTTTCTCTTGTGCCAGAGCCGGATTCTCGTAACAACCAAAGCTTTGGCATGAGATCTTCAATACGGTGCATTTTTGAAGCCAGCTTTTCATCGGCACTTACAATGACCAAATCTTCACTACCAAGAAAAGCAATGGAAAGCTCAGTGGAGTTTACATCTCCCTCCACAAAACCCATATCTAACTGTCCACTTTCCACTTTGCGCACAATTTCAAAAGAATTATCTGCTTGGCACTCCAGCTCCACATGAGGATAACGCTGCTTTATGGCATAAAGCATTTGCGGCATAACCCAGTTGGCTAAAGTTTGCGAAGCACCTACAAAAAGTTTACCTACCATTTCTTCTGTGGAAAGTAAGGAAAGCACATTGTTCAATTGATAATATATGGGTTCTAAGCGTTTTTTTAATAAACGCCCTTTTTCATTTAATTGTATACCGCGCCCCACGCGGTCAAAAAGCTCCACGCCTATTTCTTCTTCAAAGTCGCGTAAAGAGCTCGATATGGCTGCCTGAGAAACAAAAAGAGCATGTGCCACATCACGCATATTTGGTGTTTGTGCCAAGGCCAAAAAAACTTCAATATAGCGTAGTTTCATAATAAGGTAAGCGTCCTCCCAAAATGAGTATGTTAGAGTTAGAACAGACTGAGGGCAGTTGGATTAGTTCTGCCCTCAGTAGCTTGAGGAGCGATCACTCAACGTGACGATTAGTTATTTGTTTTTTCGAAAAACAAAAATGCTAATATGGTGAAAAATAAAACGGAAACCGTGGCCAATGTACCCATAAAAAGAAAACTTGTTTGCATACTCTACTCCTTTATACATGTATTATTATACCCCTTCAGCACACTTTCCAAAGGGTGTATTTTACCCCGTAAACCCATTAAAACTGTAATGCAAAAACCCACTTGCTAATGGCATAGCCGCCAAGGCACAACCATAGCGAAAGAATACCTGCCAAAATAAAAGGCTTTGGCCCCACAGCACGTACTTTTGCAAAGGAAGTCTCCATACCTAAAGCACACATGGCCATGGTCAACATAAAGGTATCAAGATCATTAATGTCTTGAACTATATCCTTAGGAATAATTCCAAGAGAATTTATCCCAATGCACACTAAAAATAACACCGCAAACCATGGGAAAGAACGCATATCATACGAGGATGAGGAACCTTGCTCCTGCTGTGCATTGCTACGAGACAGCCACCAGCCAAGACAGATTAATAAGGGAGCAATCATCATCACGCGCATCATCTTTACAATAATAGAAGTGTTGGCAGCTTCCGGCGTTACAGCTTGACCTGCTGCCACAGCATGAGCCACTTCATGCAAGGTGCCACCTGCAAACATACCATATTCTTCGGGAGTCATACCCAAAAGACCGCTATTATACAGGCTAGGATACACAAACATGGCTAAGGTGCCAAAAAGTACCACCGTTCCCACAGCCACACTGCTTTCATGGGATTTAGCATTAACCACAGGCTCCGTGGCCAACACTGCCGCAGCACCGCACACAGAGCTACCAGCAGCCGTGAGCAAAGCTAATTCTTTTGGCAAACCAAACACTTTAATACCAAGCCATGAACCGCCCACAAAGGTGCTCGCCAGCATCAGCGCCGCTATAAGCAAGCCATCTATACCCACCACAAAAACGTCTTGGTAGGTTAAGCGAAAGCCATACAAGACAATGGCTATGCGTAAAAGCCCTTTAGAGGAAAATACAATACCTAAAATCCAATACACAGGCAGGTGTAAACGTAAAGTGTTACCATAGGCCATACCTAAAACAATACCTACAATAAGAGGGCTGATACCAAGCATGGCCACATAATGCCATTGTGAAAATTGGTATGCCGCACCAGCAAAAAGCCCCACAAAAAAGACCCCGTTAATAAGTTGGATATGGCGGTCAGTAATCATGTCTCTTGCACTTTTTACTAAATTCATACTTTTTACCCCTGCTAAAAATTAATACCTTCTGGATATGTTTATTGTATACACAGTGAAAAAAAGTAATACAAATGGATAAAACTTATTATATCAACAATAAGTTTTTGTCATTATTGAACTAATTTTTTATTTCACATGAAAGTCCTTGTATTTCTTGCAAGAGAAGTTGCAGAGTTGCAACCTTATTTTTGAGTATTGTATACAAGAGCATGATGAATCACGCGCACTTACTGGCATAAGGTATACGATACAATCTACATTATTAGTAATGGTTTTTATTTAGTAAAGATTGTTTCACAAAGCTTGTTCTACATGGAACAAAACAACCTATGTCTATGCCCAAAAATGAACCCAGTTACAAGAAGCGTGTACACATCACGATTTCTTTTAACTGGGAAAGACTTTGCTAACCATCAGGAAAGTAAGGAAAGTCATGTCGCATCTCCTCTTGTACCATAGGCATTTTGGAACGCATACATAAGGGACATATAAAAGCACAAAGCACACTTATACTTGTTCAAAAAAAAACACCAGCTTTCTACTCGTCTATTCACGCCTCCTAGCCAATTCATGGGACAAAAAAATTTTTCAGAATATTACTACACTTAAAATGTCAATACTTCATATACTGTCATTCTTACTACATTCCTATAAATAAAATCTTTTTGTACATTCATAACCTTTTTTTTGACAAGAATCTATTTCATGATTATCATGTCCGTACTATAATGCGCATGCGACATTTTTGCGCCCTTATATTCCCCTAATTTCTGTTTTATTACTTATGAGTACAGTATTTGAATATGGTTTTTTGTACCATACACAGGATTTTCTCATATGCATTCTTCTAACAACATATCCCAACGACATTTAACACATAGTGGACAATATGGAAAAAAAACATAGCAACATTCCTCTCGTTGAAGTCCCTCTCCACGAATATAATGCTCTGTTAGCTGAGTTAGAAAGTGTACAGCAAAAGCTTACCCTTTCTGAAGTACACCTTGCTGATGCTAGAGAGAAGCTACAACATAAGCAAAATGAAATGGATATTGTTAGTGATAGCATGCGAATAATGTTAGACACTATGCCTTTAGCTGCACAAATATGGTCATTGGGAACCAGTATGATTTATGCCAACCAAGCAGCAGCAAGACTTTTTGGTTTTCAAACTGTACAAGAATTTACGGATAATTTTTGGGACACAGTACCAAAGTATCAACCCACTGGAGAAAAATCTGTAGACATGGGCAAAAGGTATACAGAAGAAGCCTTTGAAAAAGGGTATCTCCAGACACATTGGATACAATTAAACACCAAAGGAGAAGCCATTCCTTTAGATGTTACTTTTGTTTCCAGCCTTGTGCATGGAAAGAGTGTGCTTTTTGTCTTTTTGGAAGATCAAAGAGAAAAAAATGACATCATCAACAAACTGCATGAGTCTAACGAATACAGTAAGGTCATGCTTGATGCTAGCCCCGTGGGAGCTATGATTTGGGATGAAAACTTCCAAGCAATAGATTGCAATACTTCCATGGCCAAAACATTTGGCCTCAAAAAAGAACGTAGCGCTTTTATGGAAAACTTACACAAGCTTTTCCCTGAATTTCAGCCCGACGGAGTACCATCTGTGCAAAAAATGCAAGAGCAACTCCTTAAGGCTTTTGATGAGGGATATGCCTCCAGTCCATGGATGGGCACTTCCATTGACGGTAAAGAAGTTCCCACAGAAGCGACAGCTGTACGCACTAAGCATAATGGAAAAAACATGGTTGTGGTCTTTTATCAAGACTTGCGTGAGGTGGAAAAAAACATCAAAAAAGCTCAAGCGGCAGAAAAACGATCTGAAGCCATCTTAAATGGTGTTCCCATGGGCATTAATATAATAAATTCTAACTTACAAATTGTAGATTGTAATGAAGCAGCCATTCGCATAGCAAAATTTACCTCTAAAGAAGACCTTCTCGCCAATGCCATGCAATCTTTCCCTGAGTTTCAACCTAGCGGGCAAAGCTCCGCCCTCATGATTCAAGAAAAATTTGCTGAAGTTATGGAAAAAGGAAAAAGTCGTTTTGAGATTTTAGCCTTGGATGCTACGCAAGAACTTTACTTTATGGATATAACACTCTCACGTGCTTATATTGAAAACGAAGATTTATATATTGCCTACTGTGCTGACTTACGTGAAACAAAAAAAATGATCCAAGAAGTTGAACTTTCACGCGAACTAGCAGAAAAAAGCGCTTTGGCAAAAAGTGAATTTCTTGCCAATATGAGCCATGAAATACGCACTCCCATGAATGGAATTTTGGGCTTGTTACGCATTTTGTCTTCCACAAATCTTGATAAAAAACAACAAGACTATACGCAAAAAGCGCTCTTTTCCACCAACGAACTTTTGCGTATTATCAATGACATCCTTGATTTTTCCAAAATTGAAGCCGGTAAATTGGAAATGGAATCCACACCTTTTACCATTCATGACATTTGTTGCGAACTTGAAAATTTCTTTGGACATACCATAAAAAATAAGAGACTCCACTGCTCTATGCTTGAGGGAGATTTTTCTACGCAAGTAATTCTCGGCGATCCTCTGCGCCTAAAGCAAGTATTGGTAAATCTCATCAATAATGCCATTAAATTTACAGAACAGGGAACCATTACACTTGAAGTTCAAAACACCATAGAAGAAAATCTATTACAATGCCAATTCAAAGTATCCGATACAGGTATTGGTTTAAGCGATGAACAAATTGGAAACCTTTTCTCTGCTTTTACACAAGCTGACACATCAGTCACCCGCAAATACGGCGGTACAGGGCTTGGCCTTGCCATTTGTAAAAATATTGTGGAAATGATGCATGGGAGAATTTGGGTTGAAAGTACACTTGGTGAAGGTTCTAGCTTTTTCTTCACTGCGTATTTTCCCTTGGCTGATGCAGGAGTGACACCCAGCCCCTGTCTTGATGCTGAACAGGAGAAAACTCCCTGCTCAGGGCATATTTTACTTGTAGAAGATAATCAAATTAATCAAATTATCGCAGAAGAACTGTTACAAAGCTTTGGATATACACTGGATATAGCTAATAATGGACAAGAGGCATTGGATATGTTGGAAGAAAATTCGTATGATATTATACTTATGGATATCCAAATGCCCATTATGGACGGTCTTAGCGCCACCAAAGCCATACGTCAGCAAGAACGATTTGCTGCACTACCCATTGTAGCCATGTCTGCACACGCCATGACAGGCGATAAAGAAAAGAGCCTTGAACATGGTATGAATGATCATATCACGAAGCCTATTTCGCCAGATATTTTATATACCACCTTATGTCATTGGATTCCGCAAAAAAAGCAAGAACAATGCACGGCATAAAATAAGCCGTCAGGGCTTAGAGCTGGTGCATAGTGCTATATAATTGGCAATGAAAAAAGCTTAAAAACAGCACAATATGCTTATTTTTAAGCTTTTCAACGCATGAGCTTTGTATATACCATAAGAGTTTTAGCGCATATTAATTAGTCGATGCTTAAAAACGTGTTTTCACTCATTTTTAAGAAAGGCACGCTCACTCCAAATACCCCTTTCGGGGACGCCGTAAGCAAGTGACGGCTTATTTTGCGTGGCGGCAAGCCATGCCAGAGGCATGTCTTGTGTAGTCGACAGCTGAAAAAAGCATTTCATATGTCTAAATTTTGCCAGAAAACGTATTTCATACGTTTATTTCCGGCAAATTTTATTAAGCTTTTTAAGCTATAAATCCTATTTTTACTGATATTTAAGTAATTTT
>CAYJNA010000030.1:0-22868 GCA_964371225.1 uncultured Desulfovibrionaceae bacterium | reverse complement strand
AGAACCATCACTATCTGCATCTAAGGTATTACCAATAATTATACTATCATCACCATCGCCACCATTAATGACGCCATTGTTCATGGTAGCCGTGGCTTTGAAGCTATCGGCATCGGTAAATTCTCTACCAATTTGTATGGTATCGTTGCCGCCATCGCCACGCAATTCGCCAGTAGCTCCAAGACCAGTGGCAGAAATGTAGTCATTATCACTACCGCCACTAATGACTACGCCATTGACGGTGTTTAGGGTAACGCTATCATCACCTGCTTGCATGAAAATATCTTTGAGGCCAAGGCTGCCGGAAAGGGCTTTATTAATGGTTAAGCTGTCTGCGCCGTCGCCAAATTGTAGCTTGCCAGTGCCCAAGGTATCAAGGGTAATGGCGCCGCCGTCAGAGCCTGTGGCAAGGCCGTGGAAGGCGCCAATTACAGCACCACTATCTTCATCGGTAAAAATGCTTTGCGCAAAACCAGTATTATACGTGCCTTTAACGGTGATATGATCAACACCGTCAGCAGTATATTTAAGGGTAGAACCAGTGCCTAAAGCACCAATGCTTACGGTATCTGCACCAAAGCCTGCATCAACTATGGCATTGGTCACAGTACCCTTAAGGTCTATGCTGTCATCGCCTGCAAGGGTAGAAATTTCTTTTTTAACTGTAGCTGTGCCAGCCACATTTTTATTAATGGTGATAGTATCATCGCCATCACCAAATTCTAATTGACCGGTTCCTAAGGTATCAAGAGTAATGCTACCACCATCATCACCGGTGGAAAGACCAATAAATGTGCCAGTTACAGACTGATCAACTGCATCTAAATGCACGGCCTCAACAAAACCATCATTATACGTACCCTTAATGGTAATATCATCAAGGCCATCTGTAGTATAACGTAAGGATGTCCCCTTACCCACACTCCCCACACTAAATACGTCAGCACCTGTGCCTAAATCTACTTCCACATTGGTGGCAGCACCGCTAATACTTACAGTATCATCACCTTCAAGGGTATTAATTTGTCTGTTGGATAAAGCACCAATGACTTCAAGACCGTCATTACCTGCACCAAATTGCAAGGTGGAGCTAGCATTTAATCCCTTGGTTATAAGGGTTCCGCCTTCGTCATCAGAAGTATTAAAGATTCCATTAAAGGCCCAACCCACATTTAAGGTATCTTGCCCCGCACCTAAGCTCTCGGCTAATTGTGTGTCACTTAAACCACTCTTATTACCAGAAGCTGCACCACTAATGGTAAGATTATCATGACCATCACCAAAAACTAGGTTGGCATTTGCCCCAAGCCCCTTGGTAATAAGGGTGTCGTTATCTGGGGTGGCAGGGTCGCCCTCTGTTGCGCTGGGGGTTTCACTAGAAGTAAAGGTGCCATTAAAGGCCCAATTTACACTAAGCGTGTCATCACCCACGCCAAGGGAATTAGCAAGGGCAGTGTCATCTAAATTAGTACTTTTATTACTAGAAACAAATAGGCTGTCATTACCTTCACCTAAATCAATGCTACTTTCGCCTAAAATATTGGTAATTTTAACGCTATCATTACCGGCATCACCAAAAACACTACTATTATTTACTGTGACTATGCTAATGCTATCATCACCATCGCCGCCAGAAAGTTTGCTCACTTTATCAACTTCTGTAACTTTACCATTTTTTATGGTGGAAGCTTGTAGTGTGGTTATGGTGAGGGAGTCATTACCAGCATCGCCGTCAATGGTGCTCGCTGTAACTGTAGTTACCTTGATGCTATCATCACCGGTGCCGCCGCTAATGGCGCTTGCTTCCTTAGCAGTGGTGACATTAATAGTGTCATCACCAGAGTCACCAGTAATGGTACTACCATTGGCGGTAGTTACGGTTATGTTGTCATCCTCACTGCCAGCGTCAACGGTGCCCCCGTTGAAATTAATCACTTTAATATTGTCGTTCTGCGCACCACCATAAAGAGAACCACCGTTAAAGTTGGTTACGGTAATGCTGTCAGTGCCTTCACCGCCGTCCACGGAACCGCCATTAAGATTAGTCACGGTAATAGTGTCATCGCCAGCACCGCCGTTAATATTCCCATCAGTGACTGTGGTGACTTTAATAGTATCATTGTTATCATCGCCATCAACATTCCCATCAGTAACTGTGGTTACGATAATGCTGTCATGCCCGTCACCGCCATCCACAAAACTTTTACTTGTAAGATTTGTAACAGTGATTTTGTCATCACCATCATTTCCATCAATGCTGCTATTCACAGCGGTCGTCACACCAATACTATCATTACCATCGCCGCCCAGAATCTCACTTTCATTATTGTCATCATCTACTTCTAAGCGCCCCACCGTGATAGTATCATTGCCAGCATCTCCATCTATAAGTCCATATTGCGCTGTGTCCACAGTAATAGTATCATTATCATCACCGCCAAGCACGTTGCTCTCAATAAGAGTAGTAACTTTAATGGTATCCCTGCCGGCGCCGCCGTGTACTTCGCTATACCCGCCATCACTATCATCTTGTACAGTATGCACCACGATACTGTCATTACCATGACCAGTATCTATACGCGAATTAGATTCCACCACTTGTAATGTAAGTTTATCTACGCCTGTGCCGCCACGAAGCTCAATATCATGCAATGTGGAGTAAGCTGTAAGGGTGTTGGTACCGTGACCTAAGTCAATAAAAGAGTCTGCCACAGAGGTAGTAACTTCTTGCCCACTGGCAGGCTTTACCCCAAGGGTTACAATATCATTACCACCCAAAAGCGTGTTTGCGCCGCTATACTCCTTGGCATCGGTGTAAATTGCAGCATTGGCCACATCGCCCTTCAGCTGAATATTATCATTGCCAGCGGTAAAGGTGGTATTTGTAACGCTTTCCACATCACCAATGATAGTGCCACCATTTATGGCACCTTCCACAATGATGGTATCATTACCTCCACGGGTGATACCGCCGTTAACTGATAGAGCATCACCAACAACTGTGGCGTCAGTATCTTTTATGCCAGCTAAGGTAATTTTATCAGCCCCACCGGTGAAGGTGCTGGCGTTAAGCTCTACGGCATCACCCACAATGGTATCACTACCAAGAGTGTGACTTGCTAGAGTACCATTGGCACCGCCGCCAATGACGTCTTTACCACCCACAATGGTGGATTTTGTGGCACTATTTATATCACCGGAAACCAGTCGCTCAGATTCATTGGGGTCTAAAACTTTCTCATCATCTAAATTAATCTTTTGAACCTTACCAGTGAATGATGCATTGGTAATAGTTGCATCTTTGTCGTCACCAAAATAATTAGTAGCCATGAGAACCTCCGGTATAAAGTAAACTTTACGATGTAATATACTCACTTAAAATAAGACTGTTAATAGTTTTTGTTAATAAGCTTACAAAATTCTTAAACATCCAGCAAGCTTTTTTACCCAAAAAAACTTACTAATTCGCAACTATATAAATACTTTTTAGTAGTTTTTTGCCAACAACATATGTTTATAGAAATCTGTTTTCGCATTGCAATGCAAGAGATTCTGTCGCTCATACGCGCCAACATGCGAGCCAAAGGCTACGTTTTTTAGCCGTAACAAGGTGGGACTATTTAGCTGATGCTTAAACATATGTTTCCACTGCTTTTTAAGAAAGGTACGCTCATTCCAAATACCCCTTTTGAGAAACGCCGTAAGCAAGTGACCGTTTAAGGTTCCTGCATAATTTATTATGTGGAGCCTTTTGGAGCGTTGACCATAGTCAATGTGAGCAAAAAACAAAAGTCAGCGCCATTCACTTGCACTGTTAAGCGATTGTTTTTTTGTCCTTTTGTCCTGCACAGATATATTTTCACAAAAATACCATGTATTACAAAAGCACAAAAGTACCACTCAAAAACAATTGTGCAGGATTCTTAGTTTATTTAACACCTTACACATTCGCTTTACCAACAGGACAGGTACGTTCTCTTCCGTTTTTTCTTGATATGGAAAAAAGCTTGAACAAAAAAACTAACAACCGCTAGGTACTAAAAATAGCACTTTTATGAATCTTCATGTGCATTGCCCTTCTGCACTATTTCTTTATAAAACAGCCTTTATACTTTACAATTTTAAAAAAATCTATAAAATAACGAATCCATTTCATTCTAAAAATGAGCAGCAAAAATGAAAAAAGTTATATCCCTTATCGGAGCACGTCCACAATTTATTAAAGAAGCTATGATTAGCAATGAAGTTAAAAATAATGAAGCGTGGCAACATATTGTTATAAATTCTGGGCAACACTATGACTACAACATGGCGGATGTCTTTTTTCAAGAGCTTGATATACCCACTCCCCGATACACCCTCGGCATAGGTTCTGGTTCGCATGGCGTCATGACAGCTGGAATTCTCAGTGCTGTAGAGGAAATTCTTATACGCGAAAAGCCTGACGCTCTCTTGGTCTATGGTGACACTAACACTACCTTGGCTGGCGCCTTGGCTGCCGCAAAGCTGCATATTCCTATTATACATGTGGAAGCTGGCATTCGCATGCAACCACGCACTATGCCAGAGGAAATAAATCGTGTTCTCACTGACCGTATAGCTTCTGTCATGTGTTGCTGCTCTGAGCTTGGACGAGCAAACCTTGCTCACGACGGCCTCAAACATGGCGTACACGTGACGGGTGATGTCATGTATGATTTGTTTTGCCACATGCAAAATCGATATTGCTTTGAAGATATTCATCGCAAACACCTTGTAAATAAGGATGAATTCATACTTACAACTTTACATCGTGACTATAACGTTGATTCAGAACAAAGTCTGCGCGCCATTGTAGAAGGGCTTGTGGCTATACAAAACAAATTGAATTTACGTGTGGTTTGGCCAATGCATCCAAGGGCTAAAAAAATGTTAGATACATTTGGGCTCAGTACTCTTGCGCAACAATTATACATTATTGAGCCTGTTGGGTATGCAGACATTATGTCACTCATACGCGGCTGTGCCTTTGTAATTACAGATTCAGGTGGTCTACAAAAAGAGGCTTACTTTGCAAAAAAACGCAGTATTGTGGTTATGCCCGATACAGGCTGGCGCGAACTTATAGACATTGGCTGGAATGTACTTAGCAGCCCTACCTGTGAGGAATTATTTCAACATGCGCAGCACATTAATAACAAGTCGGAATATCATGCAAATATTTACGGTGATGGTAATGCTGCTAAGAAAATAATTCAAACGATATTACATTTCTTAAACGAAAATACAATACGATAACTATATAATTATTTAAAAATGTATGGGATTTATATGTTGAAAAAAAAATTATATGACATAAAAAAACACTTAGAATCAAAAACTTTACATTTTTCAGTACTTTATTGCTCTTTGCCATGGATTTTTTCAAAACTCTTCTATACTTGGAAAGTACTAATTTCTATATTCTCTGGGCATTGGGAACGAAAACATAAGACAACTATCTATTCTTTTTCATTTGTAGACATTAAATTTCGCAGCTGGTATAATAAAATAGCTCAAGACTTATATTCACGTGGGCGCTTTGGTTATATCTGGGATAATGCTCTTGGTATGTCTTTGGCAAATTTAACATATAACAATTTAGGAACATACACCGTTTTACGTAAGTTAGGTTTGCGTAAAAGCAATGCATGGAGCTTTACTTCAATGCTCATTGTTTTGCTAGTATTGTTTACGATTTCATTCCCCCAGCTCATACCCATACTTTTTTTACTAGTTTTTCTTTTTCTACTAGGTGCATCACCTGAATTTATTTCTATTTTTACCCATATAGGCAAGCAGGAGGGAATAGTTTACTCCTCTAGTTTACTTTGTATGTATTTACTATTTACAGAGCAATTTATTTTTGCTGGTTTAATATGGTCTGCCATTGCCTTTATAAATTTACCTGCAAGTATTATGCTTATTTTATATGCTGGTTTGCCGAGTTTAGTTTTTTCAGTGGTACAAGGTGGATTTTGGGTGCTAGCCCTTAGTATGTTACCAGGCATTATAAAAACTGTTATTCGCCTACTTCCCATGTGGGTAACTGGTTATATGCAATCAATAACCTCTGAACAAAAAGGGCTTTGGAAAATAGACAGTTGGTTCCCTAAGGATAAAGAAAAATATCAATTATGGCCAGTGACGCTATCACTACTGCTAACTAGCGTTTTGACCCTAAATATCTATGCGGCCTTAGCCCTCGTTGCTGCACTCTTTGTATTTTTAGCCAATAGACGTATTTTATACTATAATGATGAATCAAGCACCAGTATACATTTTTTCATGTTAGCAATGGCTTTTGCTTGTGCTTCACAATGCATATATGCCATTATCCCTTTGCTTTTTTGGGGTTATACTCCTTCAAGATGTTTTGCTTTTCCCCAAACCATCTTAGACAATAGCACACTAACAGCATTGCACATGCCACATGTGCAATGGCTTGACATGTACCCTTGTATTTATCCTATGCCATACCTTTTTCCGAATAATATCAATCAATTTTTTAATGCTTTGCCTGACAATGCGCGTTTTGTAACGGAGTTTGATGGTGACCCTAGACAAGCTTCACATAGGAGAACATTTTGGTGTGTTATTGATACAAAGCTTTATGAACGTAATTTGAATTATGTTAATGGCATGTACTTGCGTATAGTTCAGCCAAAGCTTGCTAATAATATTTTTGAAAAACTTAGTTCAGAACATATGTCTGGAGATAGTATTAACCGAGTTCTTGCAACATTGGGTGTTAATTACATTGTGGTATATAATAAGCGCACATTAAAGGACTTATTAGCTATTGGATATACTATTTGTGCCGCATATAATGCTCACTCTGAAGATATCTTTCGCATAATTACCCATGCTCCTGTACAAGAAATATTTTTATTAAAGGCCAAGGAAGAGCGCGGTGTGGTAGACGGTGCAAGTGATTTACGCTATTTGGGTTCAAACCTTATTTGGACAGCCCAAAAAGACGTAGAATATAAAGTTAAGTATGAATTTATAGAGGGTTTTTCTGCTACTATAAATGAAAAACCCTTAACCATTAAAACATATACGCCTTTTATAGGTATCAATTTAAAGTTTATGATCATAAAAGCAGATGAAGATGGTGAGCTACGTTTAAGTTTTCAAGCAGAAAAATTTCCATCATGGAGGAAAATATGGAATAAGATTCAAAAGCCTAGTCAAAAAATTTTCAAAAAATAGATTTACTATTACACCTAGTTAAGTATTTATTATGCAAAAAAGAAATATTATATTTATCTTAGGGACAAGTATAGGCTGTATATTTTTGGCTTTCTTTCTGTATAGATTTAACTGGCAAGATTTTTTTAAACTTTTTACCACGTTGCACTACCCTTCCCTTGCGGGTTTAGTCCTTTTACTGCTTCTAAGTGTATGCCTTCGAACTTTACGGCTAGAGATTTTGGTAAGAGCATCTGCAAGCGAATCAATGCCATTTTTAAGCAGACTGTCACATTGCTGGCATGCCGTAAATGTCGGTTACTTTGGTAACTTTATCCTACCAGCCAGAGCAGGAGAAGTCTTGCGTATATTCCAAATTCATAAAACATTACACATAGATTTTGCTTGTAGTGTAAGCATCTCGATAATGGATAGAGCTTTTGATGTGTGGACTCTTTTTATTTTGGGGCTTGCTTTAGTTGGGTTTGTTTTTTCGCATTTGTCACCCTTGATGAGTGCTTTTTTCCCCCTACTTGCCGTAGCTATTATTGCTTTTATTGGTATAGGTACAGCACATTTTTATCCAAATTATATATTGAAATTTATACAATTTTTAACCAGACCTCTCCCTTATGCTTGGCAAGAAAAGCTACATATGTTTGTGGATAAAGCTGTGATGTCCGTGCGAATGGGGTCCCTGACTATTACCTGCTATGCTTTTTTTCTTTCTTTCTGCGCCTTTACAACAGCAACTTTTATGTGTTACTTATGTTTTAGTGTTTTTGGGTGGAACCTTCCATTTGAGGCTGCTTTATTAATGGAGTTTTGCATCTGCCTTGCGGGTAGTCTTCCCTCAGCGCCAGGCTACTTTGGTTTATATCAAGTGGCTACAATATTTGTGCTTACGCAATATGGATACAGCATTGAAGATGGTGTGGCTTATGCACTGATATTACAAGCACTATATCTTTTTGTGTTTTTCACACTAGGTGGTCAAGGTTTTTTCGCCTCACGTAAGCAGATGTTCTCGAGTAAAGCATATAGAAAAAATTAAGGTGTTATAAGTATGTGTGGAATTTGTGGCATTATCGGGGGGAAAATCACTAAAGAGGAGCGCGAAGCGAGCGTAGCGCGTATGACTCAGCTTTTAGCTCATAGGGGACCAGACGGAGAAGGTTTTGCCAAAGGAGAATCCTTTACGCTAGGACATCGACGACTTGCCATCATTGACTTAAGCACAGGTAGCCAACCCATGTGGACAAAGGATGGGCGCTACTGTATTGTATATAATGGTGAACTTTACAATTATTTAGAATTACGCCAACAACTAGTACGTTTGGGTGAAAGCTTTACAACATTTAGCGATACAGAGGTTTTGCTTTTACTCTTAGTGCGATACGGCATTGTTGAAGCTTTGAAACAGTGTAATGGAATGTTTGCTTTTGCCTTATATGACACGCATACACAAACCCTCACGCTTGCCAGAGACCATTGTGGTATTAAACCCTTATATTATACCCAAACAGCGCATGGTGGACTTGCATTTGCTTCTGAAATTAAAGCGCTTTTTGGACACCCAGACGTAAAAGCTGAAGCCGACACTTCAGGTATTGGGCAATATCTCTTCTTTCAATTTTGCCTTGGGCAAAAAACACTTTTTCATAATATCCATAAATTAGAGCCAGGGCACTACTTAACCTTTTCCACAAACACCACGCCATGCGTAAAAAAATGGTTTGAACTCAGTGTCACCATTGATACGCGATACAGCGATGAATATTTTTTAGATACTTTACTTTTAAGCTTGCAAGACTCCGTTCGCATGCAATTAAGAAGTGATGTCGCACTTGGTACATACCTTTCCGGCGGACTCGACTCAAGTGCCATTACTGCCTTAGTAGCTAGGCACACAAATGAAACCATTTCTTGTTTCACAGGCAGATTTATAGATATAGAGGGCTATGACGAAAGCCATTATGCCGCAGCAGTAGCAAATCATGTGAAAGCTAACTTGCATATTATAACCCCAACAGCCAATGATTTTGTCCAATGGATGCCTAAAATTATCTATGCTCTTGACGAGCCCTGCGCAGGCCCTGGGGTCTTTCCTCAATTTTTGGTATCAAAACTAGCTAAAGAACATGTAACCGTATGCCTTGGAGGGCAAGGAGCCGATGAGCTTTTTGGCGGTTATGCACGTTATCTTGTCGCTTATTTGGAACAAGCTCTCAAAGGTGCTATATTTGAAACTCAACACGATGGGCGTTTTGTACTTACGTTAGAATCCATGATTCCCAACTTGCCGGTACTAAAACCCTACGCCCCTCTTATGCAACAGCTTTGGCAAGAGGGACTTTTTGGAAAATTAGAGCATAGATATTTGCGTTTATTAAATCGTGCTCCGGACTTACTTCCTATGCTTACCGACGATTGGCGAAACAGCATTAAACAGGAACACATTGAGGAACTTTTTATTCATGCCTTTATGGAGCCAGAACATCAATCAAGTATTAATCGCATGCTCCATTTTGATCAGCGAACCTTATTACCAGCTCTGTTACAAATTGAAGATAGAGCCAGCATGAGTGCCTCATTAGAATCTCGTGTGCCTTTTTTATCACCACAACTTTTACAACTTGCCGCTTCCATGCCTCCAACATTAAAACTTAAAGATGGCAAACTGAAACACGCTTTACTTGAAGCTGTAAAAAACTTTTTACCCAAAGAAGTTATTGAACGTAAAGATAAAATGGGCTTTCCCGTACCTCTTGGCCAATGGATACAAGGTGGCATTGTACGTGAATTTGTATATGACACTTTAGGCTCCACCAAGGCAAAGCAGCGCGGAATATTTGCTCATCAAGCCATAGACCAACTCCTTTCAGCAAAACGCCCAGGCAATAGACAACTTTGGGGCGTGTTATGTCTTGAGCTTTGGTATCAGCGTTTTATTGACGAAAAGGTAGTCCATTAAAAATGTCTACCTCTTTGACAAATGATTTTGCAAGACAATGCTTTTATGTACAATGCAATCGCTATTGGCAAAAAGGTATAGAGAACATACAAACCTTACCCTTGGCTAAGTACGCTCTTCCAACGCAAGAACCACTACCTCCAAAACTTCACTTTGTGGAATTACCAAGCTTTGCAACCCACTTGGGAGACTATGGCAAACTTCCAGTACCAGAACATCTTTTACCCACACAAAAAACTAATACCACTCTCACTTGGAAAAATATAGATTGGCCCTTGGTGGGCTTTTGGTTTCTAAATTGCCTTGCCGAAAGAGCCTATGAAGAAAAATACGGCTCTATTCATTCGTATAATTTTAAACTCAAAGAATGGGATGCAAGGCTTTGGCAAAAAGCATGGGTCAACCGTATAGCCTTATTTTTACGTCTTTGGGCTGCGCAAACACTTAATACAGACGAAGAAGAACTTTTTGGTTCATTACCTGAAGCTAAAATATTACTTACCCACGACGTAGACGCCATTCGCAAAACTCTTGCCATACGCTGTAAACAAACAGCATTTAATGGATTTAATGCCTTACGCTTTGCAAGCAAAGGCCAATGGTCACACTCTTTTTCTTATATGAAAAAGGCTTGTTCATTTTTTTGTAGCAAGGGAAAAGACTGGGGACTTGAAAATATTTTACAAATATACGAAAGGCAAGAACGGAAAGGCATCTTTTTATTCCCTGGACAAAAGCCCAAACCACTGTGGAAAAGTCCTAAAAAATGGCTCTTTGACCCAAGCTATGATGTGGCGGAAATGGTATTGCCAATACAAAAACTGTTGCAAGAGGGACATAAAGTAGGCGTTCATCCTTCTTTTGAGCACTATGACAATGGCTTCAATTTATACAAGGAAGTTAAACACATAGAAAACACCTTAAAAACATCCATTACGTGCTGTCGTCAACATTGGCTGCGCTTTTCCTTTGCTAAAACGTGGACAGCCCAAAAACAAGCAGGCATAACCGATGATTACACCTTAGGCTTCAATGACTTAAGCGGCTTTCGTAATGGTGCAGCCCTCGCCCATCCTCCCCTTGACAACAATTCTAAAATACTAGACAGTTTAGTATCTTGGCCTATTGTTTTAATGGATTCCCAGCTTTATGATTATGCGAATATGAACGAAGAAACTCGACAAGAAAAGATACGTTCTCTCATCGATGAAATTCGCTTTGTACGCGGGCAAGCAACAGTGCTTTGGCACCCTCATTCCTTAAGTAAAGATTATGGCTGGGGTGAAGGTTTTGAAGCTTTAATTAAAATTTTTTAAAATCACCATTAGTTAACCATGAATACATACTTTACCATTACAAAACTGCTTCCCCCCGCTCTGCGTGTTCCACTTTGTGGAAAGCAAGAATACGCAAAGAACGTTCAATTACGAAATGAGCAAGACCCATGCTGGCAAGAGTGGCAAAGCACCTACATGCAGTTTTATACAGACACACAAAAATCTGGTGTGGGTAGCACAGTAAATAATGCAGGATATGGCGTTCTTGCTGATACTGATTTAACTGGAAAAAAGATTTTAGAAATTGGTCCTGGTTCTTTGCCGCATATGAAGTATTGGAAGCAAAAACCTCAGCAATTTGATATTGCCGATATTTCTCAAAACATGCTTACTATTTCTTACGCTAAACTCACTCAAGAGGGGATTAGTTCGACACAGTTCCTCATGCAAGACCCAGCTTTACCTGTCGAGGACGCTAGCTATGATATTATTGTATCCTTTTATAGCTTAGAGCACCTTTTCCCTTTAGAAAATTATATTGAAGAATTTAAACGTATATTAAAACCTGGGGGATTACTTGTCGGAGCTATACCGACGGAAGGTGGGCTTACCTGGGGACTTGGACGTTATATGACATCACGTCGCTATGTCAGAAAACATTTTTCCTTTGATTTTGATAAAATTACAGCGTGGGAACATTGTAATACCGCAGAAAAAATTCTGAAAAGCCTTGATGCCAACTTTAAAAAAATGAAATATAGCTTTTGGCCTCTGCATATACCACTTATAGATATTAACTTAATAATAAAATTTATTTATCAACGATGACTAACGCATACCTCACAGAACTTCACGCCATCTTGCCACGCGTGTTGTCCTTCTTTAGTCGTGATAAACATAGTAAAAGCTATGGCATAGGCGATAGACAACATATATCATGGTGCACTATAGATTTTGCTAATGGAACACAGCAAGGAGCGGCACACGGACTTGCAAGACTTTTACATGCAGGACTTTTGCCTGACTGGTGTGACACCTTACAAGTGCAAGAAATAATTAATAGTGCCTTTGTGGGTACTAAAGCCATTATGCGCCCCAATGGCAGCATGGAAGAAGCCTTTCCTTTTGAAAGCTCTTTTTGCGTTACAGCTCTTGTGGCGCATGATTTACTTTGGGCAGAAAAACTTTGTCCTGCTGAAAATGAAGAAGAGAAAGACTTTCGTCTAAATACCATTAAGCCTCTTATGCACTTTTTATTAAAACATGATGAAGTTCATGGCATTATTTCCAATCATTTAGCAACGGCTGTGGGTGCTTTATTCCTCTGGCATGAATTGACTGGGGACATACAAGCAGAAAAGCGTGCCCATTTTTTTCTACAAAGAATTTTAAACCATGCTTGCCTTAGTGAAGGATGGTTTAAAGAGTATGATGGCGCTGACCCCGGCTATCAAAGCCTTTGCTTGCATTATTTAAGTTTAGTGCATGAAATTCGGCCAGACTTAGAACTTGAACAAAAAATCATCAAGTCCATTGAATTTTTATCGTATTTTGCATTTCCAAGCGGAAGCTTTGGCGGTATTTTTGGGAGTAGGCGAACACGCTTATGGTACCCAACAGCGGGGGCACTATTGGCAAACACACATCCCATTGCCGCAAGCCTCAGTCATTTCATGGAGCAATCCGTCGCCAAACATAGCTGCGTGTGCCTTAGTGCCATGGATGATCAAAACCTTATTCCTATGTTCAATGCTTACGCAGTGGCAGCCACAACAAGAAAGCATTGGATTGAGACTGCATTACCTCCATTACCTTGTCATGATTTAGATTTTAACGTGAAAGAGTTTACAAAAGCTGGTTTATACATAAGTGCAACAAATACTCATTACACCGTCGTATGCCTGCGCCTTGGTTGTGCGTATGAGTCCTGCACGCGAGATGGAAAAACACATCATGTTGACGGTGGAAGTCTTCTACAGCTAGGAAAAAAAGTATGGAGCACACAAGTGCATGACGGTCAAGCAAATATAAATCATACTGCAAGTAGCATTACCATTACCACACGCTTTGCCCCCATCTTGCGTACACGCCCAACCCCCTTACAACTCATGGCTTTACGCATACTATCCTTAAGTATAATGCGTCTCACATTTTTTTCTTGCACCATTAAAAAAATTATGGCGCATTTGCTCATGGGCAAGAAAAAATTCTCCCCTCAACAAGTGGAAAGGCGCATAGATTTTTCTGGTGAAATTGCTACAACTGAGGCAAAACTCCTTAATGATAAACAATTTGCCATTGCAGATAATTTTATTGCTAACGGAAAAGATTTCAGCTCCATCCACATGGCATCAGTAGGATATTGGCAAGGTGTATACTGCAAAAGTGAGGAAAAAAAATGATTCCTCGCTTACGCCCCACTTTAGGCTTAGCAGAATATCTAGCTGCTTGGAGCCCTACTCAACCAGCAGACATAAAACACTTTGAGCAATGCTTTGCAAAGCTTATGAGGCAAAAACATGCCATAGCCTTTCCCCATGGGCGAACCGGTTTATATTGTCTTTTACAAGCTCTAGCCTTGCAAAATAAAGATATTATTATGCCTGCCTGGACTTGTGTGGTTGTGCCGCACGCAACAGTTCATAGTGGTAATGAACCTCTTTTTATAGACAGCTCAGCGCATGATTATAATATGGATTTGGAGCTAGTTGAAAAAGAAATTACTGAAAATACAGGGGCAATTATCCCCACGTCCATTTTTGGACATCCTGTAAATCTAGATAGACTTGATAGCATCAAAAAAAACTATCCGCATATTCCCATCATTCAAGATTGCGCCCACTCCTTTTCTTGCTCATGGCAAGGCCGTCCAGTACACAAAGAAGGTATTGCAGCCATATTTGGGCTTAATGTAAGCAAGCTTATGACCTCAATATTTGGGGGTATGATTACCACAGATGATGACGATTTAGCAGAAAAACTCAAACTTATTCGACAAAGAATTATAAAGCCTGCCCCTTGGCTAAAAAATTGGCAAAGAAGAATTTATTTCGTTGCGGCCACCCTATCTCTTACACCACCAATATATGGTGTTATCAATAAGCTCGAACAAATGGGGGCATTAAACCGTTTTGTAAAATATTATGACGACAGTATCATAGACATGCCAAAAGATTGGGACATTAGTATGTGTGAAGCTGAAGCAAAAGTGGGCATAAAACAATGTAGCAGGTATGATAGCATTGTTTCCATAAGACAATACAATGCAAAATTATATCACAAACTTTTGCAAGATACGCCTCATATCACCCTTCCACCACATAATGATGGCGCCACATATTCACACTTTACTATCTTGGTAAAAAACCGTAAAAAGTTTCTAAAAGACATGCTTCAGCAGGACATACAACTTGGCTGGCTCATCGAATATTGCATACCAGAAATGCAAGCCTATAAAGGACGTAAAGGCTATAGGTATTGTCCAGTTGCCCAAACGCTTTCTAAGCAAGCAGTAAACTTACCTTTGTGGTGTGACAACACTATTGTGCAATCTATAGTTAATAAAATAAAAACATTATAATATAGAGAAAAAAGTGTCCCAGAGCTTAATACATATACGCCACGCAAAGCAGGCAGACTTTCTTGAAATGGCTCATATACATAAAGAAGCTCTTCCTACAGATTTACTGCCGCGATTAGGCACAAGCTATTTAGAAAAAACTTTTTACAAAAAATTACAGTCTAATGCTTATGGATTTATATTGGTAGCTGAAGCAAAAGAAAAGGTAATTGGTTTTATAATTGTAGCTCCCTCTTGCGCAGCCACGTCCTATCTAAGAGAAATTAAAGAATTTTTTAACTTGTTGCTTTGTATTTTTACAAAGCCACAAGCGTGGTTAGGTGCAATACAAGTTATATTTTCGAAAACTGAGCCACCACAGTTAAAACAAGGATTTGAAAAAGAAATCATAGCCTTTGCTATAAGTAAACGCTATCAAGGAAAAGGTGTGGGAAGATTACTAATAAATAGCGCTGTTGAACAAATTACCAGCCACCCCCTCACCACCCGAACGGCATCTCAAAGCGCTCAAGCCTTTTACTCACATTTAGGTTTTACCGTAATAGGAACTGAATATCGATTAAAAAAAACTTTTATAATCATGCAAAATAAATGACATTTTAAGGATGCTAATGAAAATTTGGATACTTTTACCCGCCTATAACGAAGCGAACTCCTTTGAGCGTGTTTTTGCGCGTATTCGGGATGTATTTAATGCCTCTGGTTATGACTGGCGAATTGTGGTGCTTAATGATGGTAGCAGTGATAATAGCCAAGAGGTTTTGCAAGAAATGCAAAATGAATACCCTTTAGATGTTATCACCCATAAAATTAATCGCGGCCTTGGTGAAACAGAGCGAGATTTATTTGAATTTATAGCAGAAAATGCTACGCCAGAAGATGTAGCTTTGCGTCTTGACTGTGATGATACTCACGACCCTGAATTCTTTATTTCCATGATCAAAAAGCTTGAAAATAATTTAGATGTGGTTGTGGCTTCGCGTTTTCAAAAAGGCGGCGGGCAAGATGGCGTGCATGGCTATCGATTGTTCTTAACCATTGCCGCCAGTAAATATATGCAATTATTCTTCCCCATTAAGAATATAAAAGATTATTCCTGTGGCTTTAGGGCGTATCGCGTAAAGATTTTACAAGATGCCATTACCATGTTTGGTAATAATTTTATTCAAATGAAAGGCATTGGCTTTACCTCCACCCTTGAAACTATTGTAAAGCTCAATCTGCTTGGAGCAAAATTTGATGAAGTGCCCTTCTATCTACACTATGCTCGTAAAGCAAGTCCAAGCAAAATGGTTTCAAGTATTACAACTCTGGGCTATTTGGTCATGACAATTTTACACTGGTGGCCCTTTGGCGGCTGGCGTAGATTCTATAAGGGTCTAGCTGCATTATATAAAAATGATAAAAATCAAGCCATGGAAACATATGGTCCAGGCTCACGCAAACGCCCTATGATTTCTCGCATTGGTGGTGGCAGTGCATAATTTTAATCTAATTCCCAAGGGAAAAACTCATGCCAAATATTAATGATGTTAAAAAATTTTGGAATACCAATCCTTTATTTCAAGACGAAGGGCAAAGTGATGTAGGTTCAAGGCATTGGTTTGAACATCATGAAGCCGTATATAAAAAAGATTGTATACCTAACCAAGAAACGTTTGACTTCATCACCTCAGACATACAACCTACAGCAAAAATTCTTGATGTGGGTTGTGGCCCTGGCTTTTGGGTTCGCCATCTATTACAAAACTATCCCCATGTTTCTGCTTGCGACCTTACGCCTCGCGCTGTAGAACTTACAAAACAAAGCTTGTCTCTTTTTAATCTTAGCACCACAGGCAATATTATTGAGGGAAACGCCGAAGAACTCCCTTTTGAGGCCGCTTCCTTTGATCATATTAACTGCCAAGGCGTCATACATCATACCCCCAACACTCAAAAATGCGTTGCTGAGTTTCATCGTGTTCTTAAACCTGGAGGAACAGTATGCTTTTCTGTGTATTATAAAAATTTTATATTACGAAATCCTTTACTTTTAAAAGTAATAAAAAACTTTTCGGGGCGTGTAGGGTTAAAAGGTCGAGGTCGTGAATCTATGGTAAAAAATGCACAAAGCGTTAATGACTTGGTACGGTTATATGATGGCTCGGATAATCCTATTGGTAAAGCTTATACAAAAAATGAAACTTTATCACTACTGAACTATCAAGGAATACAGCTCTTTACTCCCATAGACACATTACGTTTTTTCTTTCCTGCAAGAGCTTTACCCATTCGTATCCCATTAACTCTGCATCGATTTTTAGATCGTAAGATGGGGCTTATGATAATTGTACGCGCTACAAAAATTTAACAGTACATTTGCAAAGAAAAAGCAAAAAGCATCACCCATTATGGGAAATACTATGCTTGGCACAAATTACATGCCAGCCATAGGAAAGGCGAAGGAAGCTCTTATTCTTATTTTGTTGCGAAAAATAATTTTGCTCTTGCCTCTTATGCTTATATTACCAACCTTCATGGGCTTGACGATACTTGGCTTTCACAGCCATGACAGATATTCTTTCTGTGACTATTATTGCACTACTCTTAAAAAAACTAGTAAATCCTATAAAAAACATACTGGAATAGAACAAAAAAACATTACTGTCTAGCGGATGCTTAAAAACGTGTTTCCACATATTTTAAGCATTACCTTCAATACCTTAAAACACTTGCAATATTTTATTTCGCAAAAAAAGACCCCCTATTTCCGAAGAAAGTAGGGGGTCTTTTGCTTAATTATTTTTTACCGTACTAGGTATTAGTAGTTTCCAGAATAGTCTTGGCAATCATAATAGTTGTTTCTGAAGCTTCATCGGTAAATGATTGAAACTCTGTACCATTATGTGTTGAGCTTTCACCTTGAGTCCAGTTATCGCCCAAGATAAAGTCACCACTTTCAGACTTTTCTACGCCCTTAAGGCTATTGATGGCTTCTTCTGTCGAGGTGGCACCTGTAACATCACTGTCATTACTAAATATAAACATCTCTGTGTTTAAAGAATTTTGTAATATCTCTGACATATCAGATTCAGGAATGCCGCTATCAGCCACCACAATATCAAAGCCTAAACCTGAGTCCACATGAGCATCTGTATTGCTACCCACATTAATAAGATCACTACCGCTACCTGTGGTAAGGCTTTCAAAACCTTCAATGTCTACCCCTGAGGCTCCGCCAATACTGATGGAACCAGCCTGACTAAAGTCAATATAGGAGTCACCCTCGGTTTCGTAAATAAAGGCGTCATAGCCTTCGCCACCATTAAGGTACGCCATGGCAGCCTCGGTGAAGTCCACAGAGGAAACCACATCATCACCGGCACCAGCGTCAATTACATTAGTACTTGTAGCATCGGCTGTCATACTTCCCTCAATGCTAATAGTATCATCACCGGCACCAAGGTTTATGGTATTGGTACTATTATCACTGGCATGCATATCGCCGCCGATGGTCACGTTGTCATCACCTGTGCCCATATCAATGGAGTTTTCGGCGTTTTTGTAGGCAAAAATGTCACCATCAACAGTAAGTGTATCTTCACCTTCACCCATCTTGAACCTATTTGTACCGCCATCGGTGGCACTTATGGCATCCCCTTCTGCATTAATGGCATTGTCCACTCTACCGTAGCTACTACCGCGGGTGCCGGAATTTTCAATGTGCATTACGTCGTTGCCGGCGCCTAAATCCACTTCATTAACACCTGTGGCTCGGGTGGCTTCAAAAGTATGTCTTGTCAATGGGGTGTTGTCGCCGTCCACAGCTATGAAAGTATCATCACCTTCACCGCCAAATATACGGTTTATGCCACCATCGGCCTCAATCTCGCCTTCCATATATAAATTATCATTGCCAGTACCCAAATCAATGGTGTTTATGGTTTCGGTGCTACTTGAGGCTGTCGTATCTCTGGCAACTACAGCAAATTTATGCGGCCCTACACCTTCAGCAACAACTTCCATATTATCATTACCGGCTCCTAAGTTCACAGAATTTTGTGCACCGTCACCTTGAGCCTTAATGCCCACAGTACCACCAGATGTGGCGCTTGTACCATAGGTATGCATACTTACTTCATCATCGCCAGTACCTGTGTCTACGTTCACGGTATTACCATTCAAAGACACTACATTGTAGGCATGCGTTCCAGTGCTTTGGAAGTTCAAAACATCATCACCGCCAGCTGTGTCTATATCACTATGATATTCTTTTCCAACGGCACTACCAAGGTTGGTGGCATTGGTTTTATTTTCATAGCTTTCAGAATCAACAACCATACCTTCGATAATGTCTACATTATCAGTACCTTGAATTACATCCACATCAGCAGCCTTATTAAAATAGCTATAGCTAAAGGTGGTGGTGTCATTGGCCAAGGGTTCACCGGCATCACTTGTAACTTCTACAGAAGTCTTAATGCCATCGCCTGCTATTTTAATTTCGCCGCCAGATTCGATAACAGCATCACTTGGAATATTTACCGAATAACTGTAGGTGCCATCGCCATTAGATGTGGCTTCGGCGTCATACAAAATGCCATCATATTCAAGGGTCACGGTCATGGTATTAGGCTCTCCGGTGGTATCCACGGTGGCAACCGTACCGTTTACCGTCACCATGCCACTATCCTCGGTGCTATTGAGCGGATCCACAAAACCACGCACAGAGTCAATGCTAATATCTACTACCACAATACTGTTTTCCACCTGCACTGTGGTTTGGGCGCTATCACCATCGGCATCTTGGAATTGCACATCAAAGCTACCATCGCCGGAACCATTACCTTCTACAGTATATTCACCGGTGGTAGGATCCATATTCACAGAACCCCAATCAAAATCATAGGTAACGGTGCCATCTTCTGCTTCTGTCACTCCATTAGCACCTAACACAGTATATTCACCGCCATCACGCTCTGTACCTTCATCAAAGTAGTCAGAAGCTTGTTTTATAGATCCGTCGCCAGCGGTCATATGGAGATTTTCTGCTGCAGCTGTTAAGCTTACGGCTGAGTCTTCCACTTCTACACTCACAATGCCTTCAGCGCTTTGACCGTCACTATCCGTGATGGTAAAGCCAAAGTTCAAATCTGCGCTATCTTGTCCTTCACCATTATGCTCAATGGGCTGACTTAAAGTCACACTATATTCGCCGGTGTAGTTTCCGTCACCGTCTTTTTGCATGGTAACAGAAAGAACTTCTTCTCCATCGGCTGTACCAATGAGTACATCACCTTCCACAGACCATGTCACTTCTACACCATTGGCCGTATTGATGGAAGGTTGCCCTTCGGCATTCCACGTAAATTCCCCTTGGCCATCATTGCCAAAGTCCAGCTCCACAGAACCTTCTGCTGTTACAGGAATTATAGCCATTGTGCTTTCTATAAAGTCATTTTCACTAACAGAGGCAGCAGTGCCATCACCCACGGCAGGAGCATCATTCCCTGTCATGGTAAGGTTATGGCTTTGTACATCGCCATCACCATCTACTGTTCCAATATTTATATTGATCTCATCGCCAAAGCTTTCATGTTGGTACATGGTCCAATTACCTTCACCATCCACTGAGGCTGTGAAATAATTCTGCCCATCAGCATCTTGAGCAACAACGACTCCATTACTCATGCTCAGGGTAAGCTCTGTACCATCTTCTAAGGTTATAGTGCTGTCGCCATCAATATTTATATTGCCTTGAGCATCGCGTGTAAATTCCACCGTGCTCTCACCCACTGAAATACTTTCAAAGTAGGCATCGGAAATACCATCGGCACCGCCTTCAATTTGACCAGACCCCTGCCCCACTACCATATTATTGTAGTCAGAGAAGTCCACGCCGGTGAGCACAAAGTCTGCCCCCTTGTCTGAAGGGATAATGCGCACTTCATCAAAAGGTTCTGTAATGGTGGAGGTATCAAGGTTTTGATCGCCATCGCCTGTGCCACGTACTTGCTCTACCGAATACACGAGTTCACCATCTTTAAAGAATTCTATGGTGATAGTTTCATCACTAGCGTCTACTGCTGTACCGCCAGCTTGGAATAAGCAACCAAAGGAAAGGTCAACACCATAGGCTACTTCCCCTTCAGGCAAGGTAATAATTATAGCCTCTGTATCTACACCAGAAGTGTAATCACCTTTGATATTACCTATTTCATAATCTGCGTTACCGCCTTGACCTTTCAAGCCAAGGCCATTGGCATAATCTGTACCATCAGCGCTGGAATTATCCACACGCCAGCCAAGTTCAAGACCACTGGTATTTTGATTAACACTATGCCCCTCTTCGGTATCATACTTTACTATGGCCGCAGATATGGTAAAGCCGCCCACGTCTAATGTGGATTTATCAGCGCTTTGATTATCATAGAATTGCACATCCCAACCACCGCCAGTATACGAGAAGTCTGGCTTTGCATCTTCATTGGGCATAAGTGCGTTTTGTAAGGACGAGCTATCTACACTGCCACTGAAAAAGCTACTACCAAAGTCAGCATCCGGTGTAAGATCAATGGTAACATCTTGTGCTGCAGTTACGTCATCCTCAACTTCCACACTCACAGACCCCTTCGTGCTATCGCCGTCAGCATCGGTAATGGTAAAGTTAAAGTTTAACTCGTTGGTATCATTGCCTTGCGCATCATGCTCAATGGCTTCCTTCAAATCTACTGTATAGTCACCAGTATAGCTTCCATCGCTATCTTTTTCCATAGTGACAGAAAGTATTTCTTTACCATCAGCCGTACCGGTAAGCACGTCACCTTGTACAGACCACGTTACTTCTGTACCTTCTGGGGTGGTAATACTTGGTTGGCCTTCTGCATCCCATGTAAAGGAGCCTTGTCCATCCATGCCAAAGTCTAAATCCACATGCCCTCTGGCACCTTCTGCTGTACTAGCTGCATCAGTACCGTCAGTAAGGGCAGACTCTGACACACTTACGGAAGAAGTGCCTACAGAGGGTGCATCATTGGTTCCCATAATATGACTAGCTCTGTCTCCATCAGCATCAGTAAATCTGAACTCAAGATCTCGAGTACTATCATTATGGGTATAAGAAATATCCCAATTTTCATTATCTCTACTGGTCATGGTCACATCACCGATGATAATGGTATGGACACCATCTTCATAGCTTGTTTCCACATTAAGAGGATTTTTATCCCACGATTCTGGAGCATTAGGCACCCATTTTGAACCATTCCAAGTGGCGCCATAGTCTACAGTTCCCCCACCTTTCAAGGTAATGGAAGCTCCAGTCATATCTCCGCCAAAGTCCACAGAAATTTGCCCTTCAGCTACGTTATCAGCTACGGTAAGCGCATCACTGGAATCTTTGGAAATTTCAGGAGCGGAATCCACCACAGTGAGGGTCACAGTGACAAAACTTTCATTGCCGGCAGCATCTTTAATAGGAATTTGTACGTCCATTGTATCGCTATCGGTATTTTTATCATGCTGATAGGCGCCGTTTTGTGTAAAAACAAGATTACCACCGTCATCAACACTAAAAGTTCCAAAAGAATTTTCTCCATTCCCTACGCTCAGTGTTTCTCCAAAGTTATAGGAAGCATCTTCAGGCAACGTTACACCTTCTACTTCCACATTGGTTACCATATTATCATCATGAGACGTAACAGTACCATCAGTGGCACCAGAAATTTCCGTATCTACTGTATAATCAGTATTAGCATCAGCTGTGGTGCTATTACCCGCGGCATCGGTGATGGTGACAGAAGCGTCTATAGTACCATTATCAGCAAGCAAGCTACCGGGCACG
>CAYJNA010000029.1:0-24391 GCA_964371225.1 uncultured Desulfovibrionaceae bacterium | reverse complement strand
CCAGAGGCATGTCTTGTGTAGCCGACAGCTGAAAAAAGCATTTCATATGTCTAAATTTTGCCAGAAAACGTATTCCATACGTTTATTTCTGGAAAAATTTATTAAGCTTTTTAAACTATAAATTCTATTTTTACTGACATTTAAGTAGTTTTTCAGTGTCGACTATTATATACTATTTTATGGTAATAAGCTCATAGTCGCTATTACCAAGGCCAATTTTTTCTGAATGGCTTAACTGCGAACGCCAATTGGTGGTGGGGTGAATAGCTTTAAAGTGATCCCCAATATGGCCATGAGCGCAACCACAATCACTGACAGCGGAAGTGCCAATGGCAGGAGCGGCGTTGACAGCATCAATACAAGCTTTATCCAATGCCACAGGGTCAAAGGAAGCAAACATACCAATATCTGGCACCACGGCGGCATCATTTTCACTATGACAATCACAATACGGGGATACCTGATTTACTATGCTAATATGGAAATGCGGTCTGCCTTTGAGTACAGCCAATGTGTATTCTGCCATGCGTCCGTTTAAGGTGTCACTATTGGCATCAAATGGTGCTTCAATGGCGTCAAAGTTACAAGCACCAATACAGCGACCACAGCCTAAACAGTTGGTGTGATTAATACTAGCTACTTTATCTTCACCATAAGAAATACCTTCATGGGCACAATATTCTATACAAACGCCACACTTTCTGCATTTTTCCACACGAACTGTGGGCTTGCCATCACTGTGCATATGCATTTTACCAGCGCGACTGCCGCACCCCATGCCCACATTCTTAATGGCGCCGCCAAAGCCTGTCATTTCATGCCCCTTGAAGTGATTCAAGGAAATAACAATATCCGCGTCCATAACAGCACGGCCAATGCGTGCCTCGGTACAGTAGCTTGTTCCTTCCAGAGGAATAATCACATCATCAGTACCCTTAAGGCCATCGGCAATAATAACATGACAGCCGGTGGAAAAAGGAGAATAGCCATTTTCATAAGCTGAAGTGATATGCTCAAGAGCATGCTTACGACGCCCCACATACAGGGTGTTACAATCTGTCAAAAAGGGCTTTGCATTTTCACTATGCAACACATCCACCACAGTTTTAGCAAAGTTGGGACGCAAATAGGACAAGTTCCCAGGCTCACCAAAGTGAATTTTTATGGCTACAAACTTACCATCCAAGGGCATTGTGGTTATGCCCGCCTTACGAATAAGTTTTTCCAATTTCATTTGTAGGCTTGTACCCACTTTACATCGCATATCGGTAAAATAAACTTTAGATTTTTCCATGCTTTTCCCTTTTTTGTTATGATAAAAATAATAAAAAATAGTACTTATGGTACCATGCCACAAGCTGTGTACAATAAATATGGGCAAGGCTTTAAAACTGTAGCGTATCTTGAGACCTTTGCGCATGTAATTTTACACTTCCAACAACTTTTCAAACTTTAGATACAAAGCTCTATTTTAAAGTAACTGTGCAAAGGTTTTGTCTTAGGAAGTAAAGCCTTTTCCTCCTTATCCTTATTCCAGTGCGCATAAAAAGTCATCTAAAAACTCAGGGTTCTGCACGATTGTTTTTGAATTGCCTTTTTGCGTTTTTGCAATGCATTGTCTTTTTGTGAAAATGTATCGGTACATGTGTTTCAACAAGGCTCGCTGAACCCACATATGGCTATACCAACGCCACAACCTATGCTGCAAAAATTATAGACCCATTGTAACACCGAGCATACAAACTTCACAAAAGAATCCTTTTGCACCTTTTACATATACATGGTGTATTTTACGCTATCCTTGCCGCATTATAAAAAAAAAGCCTCCAGAGGGGACGTTTTTCGTATTGCCAATGGGCAAAATATAAGGCATGGTACCTAAAATAGTAAAGGATACTGAAACAGAATACACCCGCCCTATATGCCAAACACAGCACATATCACCGTAGAGCGCAAAAGCGCAGAACTTATCGTAAGTTTTTCAGGGACATGGAATATAAGCCTTCCCTCGCCGGACGTGGCACCCTTACTGACGGCCATGCAAGAGCCTCACGTGCGCGGGCTTGTTTTTCAAGAAAAAGATTTACTTCAATGGGATAGTTCTTTGTTGGCCATGCTGGTACGTCTCATACAGCACGGAAAAAAACAGCAACTTTACTTAGACTCTTCCCACTTGTCAGAAGGTTTACAAAAACTGCTTCATATGGCTTTTCGCGTTCAGCAAGAAGATGTGGCGCCCGCCACCGAAAGCATAAGTTTATGGCAAGGCCTGAAAAATAGCTGGCAAGATACAGTACGCAACTATGAACAATTTTTAGAATTTTTTGGCGAAATTGCTCTGGGGCTTGGCCGCATGGTGCGCGGTAAAGCTGATATGCGCAGTACAGATTTCTGGGATGCCATTGAAGAATGCGGCGCAAAATCCTTACCCATTGTATCCATAACATCCTTACTTTTTGGTCTTATTTTGGCCTTTGTCGGCGCCATTCAACTTACCCAATTTGGAGCACAGCGCTTTGTGGCTCCTCTGGTAGGCATAGGCATGTTACGTGTTATGGGCGCTGTTATGGTGGGCATAGTTATGAGTGGCCGTATTGGCGCTGCTTATGCTGCGCTCATTGGCACCATGCAAGTCAATGAAGAAGTGGACGCGCTCAAAACTTTTGGCTTTTCTGCAGTGGATTTTCTCGTTTTACCGCGTATTTTTGCTCTTGTATGTATGGCACCTTTGCTCACCCTATATGCGGATTTTATGGGCATGTTAGGCGGTTTTTTAGTGGGTGTTTTCATGTTGAATTTAAGCCCGCAAGAATACATTAGCGCTACCATTACCTATGTGCCTATTATACATTTATTTATTGGTCTTGCATACGGCAGTGTTTTCGGTGCCATTATAGCCATTGCTGGCTGTTATCAGGGCATACGTTGTGGACGTTCAGCTGAAGCTGTGGGACAAGCCACCACGGCAGCTGTAGTAAATTCCATCGTGGGTATCATTATAGCCACTGCCATAATCACCATTATTTGTAATAGGCTAGCCATATGATACCTGAAGAAAAGAACATACTTTCCGTTCAAGGACTCAAAGTAGGCTATGGGCAGCGCGTTCTTATGCAAGATATTAGCTTTGACGTGCATAAGGGTGAAGTCTTTATCATCATGGGGGGCAGTGGCTGCGGAAAAAGCACCCTTTTACGTGTACTCATGGGCTTGAAAGAACCCACCATAGGCTCTGTATCCTACGAGGGCATACCCTTTTGGCCAGGAGATGAAGAGAGACGTCAGGAAATCATGCGCTGTGCCGGCGTGCTCTATCAAGGAGGAGCTTTATGGAGCTCCATGACCTTGGCAGAAAACATTTCTTTGCCTTTGGAACAGTATACAGAACTTAGCTCCGCTGACATCCGCGAACAGGCAGAATTAAAATTAGCTTTGGCAGGTCTTGCCGGCTTTGGAGACTATTACCCTTCTGAAATCAGCGGAGGTATGCGCAAACGCGCCGGCCTTGCTCGCGCATTGGCTTTAGATCCTGAAATTATTTTTTTAGACGAACCTTCGGCTGGTCTAGACCCTGTAAGCGCTCGCATGCTGGATGATCTTATTTTGGAGCTGCGTGATACCTTGAAAAAAACCTTTGTGGTGGTGACACATGAACTGGCTTCTCTTTTTGCCATAGCAGACACAGCTCTCTATCTAGACGCGCAAACACAAAGCATGGCCGCCCTTGGAGCGCCGCAAAAACTTTTGGATAATCCCGCAACACCCCTTGTAGTACGCAACTTCCTCACACGCGGCAATGCAATGGAATCCCCTACGAACACTGACGGGAAAATATCCACCTAATAGCTGTAACTTTGCCCATAAGGATATTACATGAGTAAAAAAAATAGAAAAGTCACCATAGGCGGTTTTGTACTGGGAAGCATAGCTTTTCTGGTTGTGTGCATTATGACTCTTGGCGGAAAAAACTTTTTTACCGACGATATAAACTATGTGCTGTATTTTGAAGGCTCCGTTAACGGGCTCTCCCTAGGCGCTCCTGTGGTTTTTCGCGGTGTTCCTCTAGGTACTGTGACACAAATTCTTTTGGTAGCTAATCCACGTGATGAAGAAATTACCATTCCCGTGCATGTTACCCTTAATGCCAATAGCATTGCCTTTGACAGTGTTTCCGGAAGCACTGTTTCCAAGGAAGCACGCTCGGTGCTTGTGCAACGCATGATACAACGCGGTTTACGGGCACGTTTACACATGCGTAGCTTAGTTACCGGTCAGTATGATGTGGAATTGGACTTTTTCCCCGACACACCAGCACGCTATCACTCTGCTGATCACTCACGAGAAATACCCACCATCCCTTCTACTTTTGACCAATTTGAGCGCACCCTTTCCAGTTTACCTTTAGAAGATATGTCGCGCTCTCTCAACGCGGCTTTAGATGGTTTTGCCAAGTTCAGCACCTCAGAAGATTTATACAAATCATTAGCTGCATTACGTAAAACCCTTGAGCATACTGCAGAGCTTACCGATGGCGCCACCTCTTTACGAGATGACTTACAACGCACCATTAATGCCCTGGGAGATACCAGTGTCACTTTAGACAACCAATTGCCCCAAGCCATGGCAGCATTGCAATTGGCTTTAAGCTCCGTGGCTGCAGTGGCACAAGAGCTACAACAAACAGTAGTTTCTGCCAATAAAATTGTTTCGCCCAATTCGAAAACTTTGCAAGAAGTACACAATGCCCTCAGTGAATTTTCCAAAACAGCGCGCGCTTTTCGCGAATTGGCCAAACTTTTAGAAAAAAAACCAGAAGCACTGCTACTGGGTAAAGGGAGTAAATAATGAAAGCACGTATTTTTAGCGGTATGCACAAACGCGCATATGTAGGACTTATCTGTCTTCTTTTACTAAACCTTTTACAAGCTTGTTCTAGTGAGCCCACTTCATTTTATTTGCTAGACAGTAACACGCTTTCCCCTGCCAAGGCTTTGGCTGAGGCAGATAAAGATAAAATGCCCAAGGTAATTTTACAAGAAGTTAAAATTCCTGCCTATCTTGACAGAGACAGCATTACTACGCGCCATGCCAATGGAGTGACTCTTAATATTGCCGAGTTTAATTCTTGGGGTGAAGATATTACAGAAGGTGCCAAGCGCGTTTTATCAGACGTACTCATGACGTCTTTGCTGGAAAAAGAGGTATTACTTATCTCTTTGGATGATGATGAAGCTGACGCGCGAAAGATTTTTGTCTTTTTACATCGCTTTGATGGCAGCATTGGTGGTAAAATAACTATTGACGCGCGCTGGACAGTGCATACTTATGATAATAGGGAGCTTGTGAGCGGTGCCTTTGTAGATACCATGGGGGCAGGTGCAGACTATGCAAGCTTCGTTAAAGCACAAAGTGCATTATTGGTAAAATTGGCTGAGAGCATGTCCGAACCCATTGCTTCAGCTTTAAGGAAAAGAAAATAATTATTCTTGACATAAGGCATGGAGAAGCTACTCTTCTTGCATTGAATCAAGCCTTAACATGGGAGCGTGGATATGACGGCTACAGCCACCTTTGAGACACAAGAAAAAAACGGTAGAGTCTTAATTGTAGACGATGCCCCTGAAAATATACGCATTCTAGGCGAACTTTTACGCGATGATTATACTATTATGTTTGCACGTAATGGTAAAGACGCTTTACGCTTAGCCAAGGTTTCGCCACAACCAGATATTATCTTACTTGACGTAATTATGCCCGAAATGGATGGCTATGAAGTGTGTGACAGGCTTAAAAAAAGTCCCCTTACCCATGACATCCCTGTACTTTTTATTACGGCACAAAAGGATGAAAAAGAAGAGGCTCACGGGCTTTCCTTAGGGGGAGTGGACTATATCAGTAAACCTTTTCGCGCATCCTTAGTACAAACACGTGTAAACAATCAGCTAGAATTAAAAAAGCACCGTGACGACTTAGATAGGCTTGTCAACGAGCGCACCAAAGAATTACGTTTAACACAAGAAGCCACCATTGAAAGCATGGCTAGCCTTGCTGAGTGGCGTGACCCTGAAACAGGTTTGCACATTAAACGTACACAAAAATTTGTAAAAATATTGGCAGACCATATGGCTGGGCAAGAAAGATTTGCGGCAGAACTTGATGAAAAAACACGTGAATTGCTGTATCTGTCTGCGCCCTTACATGATGTTGGTAAGGTCTGTATTCCAGACTCTATCCTGCAAAAACCAGGGCGTCTCACAGAAGAAGAATTTGAAATCATGAAGGAACACACTGTTCGTGGTAAGGCTGTTCTTTCCTCCACTGATACTAAGCTTGGTTCTGATTCTTTCTTAAGCATTGCTCGACTTGTGGCTCACTGCCACCATGAACGCTGGGACGGAAAAGGCTATCCACAAGGACTTGCCGGAGAAGATATTCCCCTTTGTGCGCGCCTTATGAGTGTAGCTGACGTGTATGATGCCTTAACCAGCCGTCGCGTGTATAAACCGGCCATGCCGCATGAAAAAGCAAAATCCATCATGATGGAAGGCTATGGCACACAATTTGATCCGGCTGTCTTAGATGCTTTTATAGAAAATGAACGTACTTTTATTGAAATAGCAGAGATGTACGCAGATAAAGAAGAAGATTTACATTAAAAAACGACTTACTAAAACATAAAATCCCCCTGTGTGAAAAAACACAGGGGGATTTTTTATGACAAGTATAATACTAACGCTCTAACTTTTTTACACAAAGCAATGTGATTTTTAAAGCAGTATAGCGTTATTAGAAACCAAAACGAACGCCCACGCTAAATTCATGAGCGCTAAGGTCTGTGCTAATATCATTACCAGCTACTTCTGAATGCATGGTGCTGGTACCAAGATAGCGATAGCCTAAGTCTGCGGTAACATTATCTGTCACGGCAATACCTACACCTGCACCGGCATGCCATGCAAATAAGGTATCATCAAGATGTTCGCCATAGTTTACGCCATTAACGGAAAGCTCCTGATAGCCACCAACAAAGGCTAAGCCCATGCCCACGCCCACATAGGGAGTGAAAATACTTTCATTATAAAAATCGTAATAAGCGCTAGCCAATACGGTGTGCATATTGGTATTCATTTCAGTATTAACATAATTTGAGCCTACACCAGAAGAATTTTCACTGGAAAAGCTCGAGCGAAATGCATATTCCAATTCTGCACGCACAGGTATGTCTGACTGCGCATAAAAATCATAGCCTACCAAAAGACCTAAGCCCACAGTGTTTTGCGAAACTGTACCATTGGTAAGCCCGCCGCCCCACTGCGTTTGATAGGAATCAATAAACTTTATACCAGCATATACACCTGCAAGCTCTGCAGAAGCTGGCACTGCCAATGCTAATGTCAACGCCAGTGCTAAAATACCGCGTTTTAACATGGTCTACCCTCCAAAATTTTGCCATCCCCATGGGGAGGCGTTACTGCATCAGGTTAAATGGTGCAAAGAGATAACATGCGCCTAACATGCTATTGTACCTTATCCTTTTAGCCAGCGCACCCTCTCAAAGAGTACGTAAGAAACAAAAAAACATTCAAGCCTTTGTATATATAAAAAGCAGCCTAAACCTTCTATATATGAAGAAAAAATACTTTCTCAAAGCTTTTTTAAGCTTTTTGCAAACACTGGCTATGATAAAAGTTTATAACCTATTTCTTCTTTCTTTGCATCAAAAAAAAACCCCCTTTCGGGGGTATAAAATGTATAGCAAAGAAAACTATTCTGTATTGCCAGTAGCTTTAAGCTCTGCTTCTTCTGCAAGTTTTTTTCGTACTTGCTCCACAGCTATCATGGTTTTAGGTATTTCTTCCACGGTAATATCTAAAGCGCGGCGCACATCTTCTTCCGAGTGAGCAGCAGAAAGGAAGAAACGCAAGCGTGCTGTGCCTTCCTTCACCGCAGGGAAGGTGATGGGCATGGCATAAACACCGCGCGACAATAAGGCATTGGCCATAAAGCCGGCCAACATGGAATCACCCACAATAACGGGTACATTGGCATACCCTTGAGCAACACCCGTATCTAAGCCCAGCTGTTTAGCATAATCTAAGAAGTATTTACTGATTTTTTGTAATTTATGCACACGCTCAGGTTCACGCAACATAAGCTCTAAAGCCTTTTGACTGGCCACGGTGAGTACAGGAGACAAACCTACACTGAAAACAAAGCCGGGAGAACCGTATTTTAAGCATTCCACCAGCTCTTTACTGCCGGCAATAAAGCCTCCACAACCACATAAAGACTTACTCAATGTGCTCATCCACATATCAACATCTTTTGGGTTAACGCCGTGATACTCACGAATGCCGCGACCTGTGGCGCCCAAGGTGCCCAAAGAATGCGCCTCGTCCACCAAAAGCATACAGTCATACTTTTTCTTCAATTCAATGATACGTGGCAAATCAGGAATGTTACCATCCATACTGAAAAGCCCTTCTGTTACTATGACAGCGCGCTTATACTGGCTGCGTTTTTCTTTAAGTAAATTTTCTAAAGATTCAGTATCATTATGTGTATAGGCAAGACGCGTTGCGCCAGAAAGTTTGGCCCCTTGCATAAGGGAATTATGTGCCAAATTATCATGTAAAATAAGGTCACGTGAACCAAATAAAAAGCCTAAAGTAGATACGTTGGTGGCATGACCGCTCACGTATACAATGGCATCGTCCACTTCATACAAGTCTGCAATGGATTTTTCAAATTGACGGTGTACTGTGCGTTCTCCACCCACCAAGCGGCTGGCTCCAGCCGATGTGCCAAACTGTGCCGCAGCTTCTGCAACGGCTTGTGTAATTTCAGGGTGCCCATTGAGATCAAGATAATCATATGTGGAAAAATTTAAAAATTCTTCCCCTTCAATGCTCGTGGTGGCTTTAGCAACGCCATCATGCGCCAAGAACAAAGGATTACGCATACCAAGAGATCTTCCTAAAGCTACCATGCGCTCAAAGGAAAGTTTGCTACGCGAACGGCTCATACACGCTGAAGAACTAGACTCCTGAGAATTTTTTTCTTGTTCTCGGAAAATTTCTTCTTCAATATTGGCGTTCACATCTTGCTCTTTATCCATGCCCTCTCCCCAAGTTATTTAAATAATGTATTGAAATATAAAACAAAGAATTTGCAATCTCATAATTGCAATTCTCATTATCTTTTCTTGAACTGTGCCAATTACTACAAAAACACGCCCCTTGCAAGACTTTATCCCTCACATTTACTTTTGGAATTTTTTCCAAATACCATGAATTCACACTTTTTCACTTAAAAAAAACACACATTGATAACTCTTTTGTAACCTTTATTTACTAAAGTCTCCTTTTTGGTATGCCATGATCCCCTTGCGCAATTCATTATGCAAGGGGACCACAATATGAAAACCTCTCTGTGTACACGTTACAAGACTGTTCAATCTTGGCATAGAGTACAAAAAAACTTCAGAACTAGCTGCCCGCATGGGCGTAAAGCTTCCTAGACAATGCACAAAAAGTAGTTTATATTAGAGTGTTGCCGAGCATATTGCTAGCAAAGATTTATAGGATATTCCCCCACCTCGGCTAAGAAATGGTATAAACATGCAAAAAAAACAGTCATCTCACCTTGGTCACAACCCGCAAGGCGCTTGCCTTTCCTCCCCTGAGGAAACCTCTTCTCTTACGCACAAAAGAGCTGACGTGTTTCACGATGCTACACAACTTTATGTGGAAAATGGAGTATATCTTTCGCATATACACCATGCCAACCAAGGCTACAGATTAGGCGCCACCACGCCACGTTTTCGCCATGAACTCAGCTCCTTACCCATGCAACCTCGTGCAGAAGATATTACGAACTTACAAGCAAAAGGACTGTGGCTCATGCCAGACCACAAAGCGCCCAAGGTCGGTATTGTGTGTTGCGGGCTTGGTGCCGTATGGCCAGGCATGGGCAGAGAACTTTATGACACTTTCCCTGTAGCCCGTGCAGCCATGGATCGCTTGGCCGCTGTGGCAGAATGGGATGTATTGGCTTTACTAGATGAAAAAGACCCCGCCGTGGTACAAAAAACCCGCTGGCAAATGCCCTATTTATACCTCATTGAATATGCACAATATGCTTATTTACAATCCCTCGGCTTTGCCCCACAAATCACTGCAGGACACAGCCTTGGGGAGCTTATAGCTTTGTGCTTTGCCGGTAGGTACACACCTGAAGTGGGCTGGGAGGTTTTTGAACGCCGCGCCAAATATATGGACTCTTTGGAAAAAACCATGGAAGAAGGCATGGGCATGATGTTAGCCTATGCTAAGCATGAACGCGTTATGCTTTTACTTCAAGACTTTCCAGAACTGTATATATCCAATCATAATAGCCCTACACAATTTATTTTGAGCGGAAAAAAGGAACTTCTTGCAGAAGCTCGGCGTATTTTACGTAAGGAAAAATGCCCCGCCCTCAACTTGCCCGTAAGCATGGCTTTTCATAACCCTTATTTACACGTCTTGCGAGAAAGCGCGCTACAAGAATTGCACTCACTCCCTTCCTGTGAAGCCCTCCTCCCCACCGTGAGCAATGTCACTGCAGTACTTTATCCTGAGGACAGGGATAGCGCCATAACCTCCATGGTCGACCTTGATGAAAATACCGTGCGCTGGGTAGATTGTGTGCGCTATATGTGGAACTCGCACGACATTCGTCACTTTGTAGAATTGGGCCCCACAGACACATTATGTAATCTTATAGGGGAAATAGAGCCGCAAGCCATATGCATCCCCGCTTCCTTAAAAAATAGAGAAGTAAAAGCCATGCGCGAGGCAGTGGCTCAATTGTACGCCCACGGACATATTCCTACCACCAATATGCGCGCTGTGCCGCTCAATTATATGGATGCTGTGAATGCAGAAGAAAAAGACGTGGCACAAAAAATCACTGCTCCCACGGCACAAGAAACAAAGGCGGCACATCTAACGCAAAACACAGCTCACGAGGCAGGGCAAAAAGCAGAACCCATCCCCAGCCATGTGCAAGACATTTTAGCTATTTTAGCCGATGCCACCGGCCATGATGTCGCTTCTTTACGTCCTTCCATGGATTTACGTCATCATTTGGCCATTCGTTCCAATCGCTTCCCGGCCATTATGTACGCTGTGGAGCAAAAGTTTGCTATTCGTTTGCAATTTGAACATGTATTACATGTGGCCACCATACAAGATTTTGCCGATGTCATAGCGCGTTTACGGGCTCTACCCGCAGAAAAAAGTGCAGATGCCACCACATCTAAACCTGTGCAACAAAACAACACTCCCGTTTCTCACACCCAGAAGACTACCAACGCTTTATGCTATGCAAGCCTTGCAAACACAAGGCAGTCAAGCACAGCACCCGCATGGCAATTTCAGCCTTGGCCCACAGAAGTGCGTCACCTCCCTCCTTTGCACAAACGTAAAGTTCTTGTTATTTTTACGGGGGAAAAGGACAAACAAGAGAATATGCAGGGCGCATTGGATGCCTTGGCCACATTGGGATACACCTTTCTCTTTGTGGATTATGCCCCATGGTCAAACCTACTTCCCCCATTGCCTCATGGCATACCTGCCCCGTCACAATTAGCTCATTGGGAAACATTGGGGGCGCGCTATGAAATTTTGAAACAAGCCGGTAATATTAGCAAACAAGAAATACAGAGCTTTATACATTTTCATGCAGATGAGGAACTTCCTTTAGCCATTTCACAAGCCCTCAGTGCTTTTTGCGAAGAGCTTATACAAGAGCATGTGATTATAAAAGAAATTGTCACATTACACAGTGAGAACACGCTCACTGCAGACAGTGTAGAAATGACATCCCATACACAAGCCCAAGATACATGGGAGTTTTTTTCTGAAAAACATCATATTCCTTGGCGTAGCATGGTAACGCCGCCACTTTGCAAGCAACAAGAACAAATATCTCTTGCTTCCCACAGCGAGCAGTATGTGTATGCACAGGAATTACACCACTTCTTCCCGCGCTGTTATTTGTGCAGTACAAGTACGCATATACGCTGGTATAGAGATTATCAAAAAAACAGTAACTTGGAAGAACGTTTACGTTTTTGGCCATATGTATTCCCACTCACATGGGAAGTTGCACCGCAGATGCTTTTCACAGCACAAAGAAACTTTTCTTTTTATGCCGATGCACGCGAAAAGCCAAAAGAAGCGCGGCAACGCATACCCCATGTGAGCCTTGCCATGTGCATACGCAGTCTTTATGAGGCAGCTTTGTTCCCTCTTTCTTGGCATAACTGTAGTGGCTTTGATAATCTTATCTTGCAATCCGCCCCCGATGTTGGCGTTACCACAGGCCCCACTGGCGTTACGCGTGAAGGACTACTACAAACGCACTATACGCTAGATGCATTGCCCATGTTGCGCACAGCCCAAGCAGAGCTTTCTTTACGTGCCGTTTCTGCCAATGGAAGACGTTTACACACATGGCACCCTGCCGCCAAAGCGTCTCTGCTGCTGGAAGCAAATAGCCCGCAACAGCAAGCAAGTGTGCCCAATACGCCTTTAGCTGGGGATATATCTGCCCCCATAGGCAACTATCCGTCAGCTTTATGGCCTTCAGGCGGCAATCCCACGGCGCAAAAAGCGTACATAGACAGCAAGAAAGCGTTTACAAAACATGACGCTTTAGGCTATATCTGGGTGTCTTTATGCGTAGAGTTTTTACAAGAATGTCTTGCACACCTCTGCCCACAAGACCATGTTTTTGACACAAAAAGTATAGAATATGTGCGTCATGTGTCAGCGCCTTCACTACATGCCTTATACGAAAATGCAGAAAATCTGCTTATGGAATGGTGCGTTGTGACGCAAAACGAGGATATGCTCATAGTAGATGCACAAGTGACCTGCTCTCAGGGGCTCATGCTTCTCACTGTACAACATATGGTAATTACTATTAAAAAAATATAAGGAAAAAGCTATGCATCCTTCCTACAAGGGGTTTATTTCAGGCGTATCCAAAAAAATGATTCCCTGTCTTGCCATAGTGGCTCTTGGACTTGCCACAGGCTGTGCTTCACAAAAAGCCGGTATGACAGCCCCAGAACTTCCTGCACGACATTGGCTTGATGAATCTCCCGGTGTGCCGGTGGAACATAAAGAAAAGTTGCAAAGTGCTGTACCCAGTCTTTATGATGCCAATAAAAGTTTTTCCTTCGATGATTGTGTCTACTTAACCATTCAACAATCTCCCATGCTGGTAAACTCTGCTGTAGATATTGAAATACAAAAAGTAGACCTTACTTCTGCTATTTGGAAATATTTACCAGAACCACGCATGCGTATTTCTGTTTCTAATAACCTCACCATCAACAATAGAGGTCTTTCAGATACATCACAAAATTACGGTGAACCCGTCTACGAAATTGGCTTTGACGCATCTTTTCCCAACCCAGTGCAGACGTATTTTACGCATCAAGCGCAAAAAGTCATGCTCAATCTTGCCATTTCTACTCACCGCAAAGCCATTGGCGGCGCCATCACAGAAATTGCGCAATTGTACCAACGCTTAGATGCACAAAAGCAAATACTTATCATACAAAAAGAACTTATACCTTTAAGCAAGAAGCTTACTGCCTATTGGAAACAGTTGGAAGCAGTGGACGGGCAGCAAGGTGTTGCGCTTAACCTTGCCCTACAAAGAGAAAATGAAGCGGCATTAAAGGTAGAGCGCACAGAAATTGAAAACACCATGCTACGCATGAAACTTAAATCCTTAGCCGGTGTGGACTTTAATCATAAGCTGAATATTGACACCGGCGACACCAATACCATTGTAAAAAGCTTCAATGGCAATACTCTTGCTTGGGAAGAGCAATGGAAAAAAACGGAAGATGAGCTCTTATTGCGTGCACAATTGGAATTAAATGATTATAATATTATGGTGGCTTGGGCTGAATATATTCCTAGCGTCACTTTAAGTGTGAACCAATCGCCTCCATCTGGGCAATACCAGCCTGTAGATGGTTTGGATGATACTTTCGCACATGTAAATGTAAGCTTTCCCCTCATTGACTGGGGACGTAGGTATCGCGGTGTACAAAAGGCACGCATGGAAAAAGCCAAAGCTTTCCAAGAGTTGGCCCGTGCGCGTACGCAATATTCCAATACATGGACAGAAGCACAACAAAATGTGCGTTTAGCTGAAACAAGTATGAAAATTGCCAAAAGCAATTTAGAAGTAGCAAAAATGCAAGAAAAAGAAGCTGCAATTAACTTTAAAGAAGGCCTTATAGCCTATCCAAACCTTGCCAGTAAAAAAGAAGCTTTGCTAGCTGCACGTATAGCTTTTGTTGATGCAGAATTGCAATTTAAATTAGCACAATTGATTTGGATGGATGTGGCCGGCGTCCTTAAAGAACGCTACATAGGGTTACCAGCGGCAGGAGTTTTATAAATGAAAAATCTGACTATTTACAGTAAAATAAGCTGTTTCATCCTTTTATGTACTTTGTGTTTTGCCAGCCTTGGGCATGCAGCCGAAGGTGGGCAATCTACCATTTTAAGCGGCAAGATAATCAGCACGGTTACGCGTGCTCAGGTTCTTCCTTTTGACGCCATTATAAAAGAAGTACTGGTAAAGCCAGGACAAGAAGTTACGGAAAATGAAGTTCTTCTCACCTATGCGCTTACCGAAGAAGCAGAAAGAACCTTACGGAAAGAACTGCTTAACGGCGCCGGCACAGAAGATACCAAAGCCCAAATCCTTACCATGCGTAGCCAGCTTGCCTCCTTAAAAGCGCAAAGCAATACAGCGCGTCAATTGGCTGCCGCTGGACTAGGCTCAAGCCAAGCCTCAGCACGTAGTGCCAGTGAAGTTTCTTTATTGCAAGAACGTATCACCCTTACACAACAAACTCTGAACAAACAAGAAACAGCCTATAAACAAAGATTGGAAGAGCTTACCGATTACTTTGGAACACCGGTTACCGGAGCTGCAAATTTACCGCAAACCCTTAAGCTCACATCGCCCATGAACGGCCATGTACTTTCTGTAGCCTCCAATGTACGTGAGGGGTCACAGCTTTCTGCCGGCGCCATGCCAATACTCGTAGGAAAGATGAATCCCATGAGCATTCAAGTACAAGTATTTGAAGGTGAAATTGGACGCATCAAGGTGGGCGATGGCGCATCTGTTACCATTCCTTCCTTACAGGATAAAATCTTTAAAGCCACTGTGGCACAAATAAACTGGACCAGTACCAGTCTTGATGTGGCGCAACCTTCTTATTATACAGTACAGCTCACCATTCCTAACCCTGACCTTGAGCTTAAGCCCGGCTTTAAAGCTGTGGTAGAGTTTACAAATAATTAATCGGACCTAAGAAAACATTATATGCGTCTAAACTTTGCCAGAAAAAGTATTCCATAGCTTTATTCCGGCAAAGTTTATTACCATTTCTTAGTCTTACATTTTATTTTTACCAATACTTAGAATTTTTTCAGCGTTTGCTACATAATGCCCTGAAAAACATATGACATTTTACACGCCTTCCCTTTACGGGAGGCTAGAGGCTACATGGCTAAACTAAAGGGTATTCCACAAAGACTAGCCTATGTGCTGGGCGGACAATGGACAAGTGATGTTTTATGGACATTATTTACCATCATCTTGGCACGGCACAGCGCAGATGTTTTAGGGCAAGTTATGCTTGCCCTTTCTTTTGGCTATATTGTGCGCAATGTGGCCGATGTGGGTCTTAACAATTTTCTTATTTCTTCTTTTGCACGCCGTGAAGCGCGCCCCTTACAATTATTGGGGGAAATCACGTGGCTTAAATTTGGCTTATTAGCTATTTCCCTGCTCATCACATGGATTTTCATCACGTGGCAGGAGTACTCTTTAGAATTACGCATTACAGTGATGGCCATATCCATAGGCCTAGGTCTAGAAGCCGTGGTCAACTCCTTCTTCACATTATGCCAAGCACGAGGCCGGCAAGATGTGGAAATGCGCATTAAAATTCCCTCAGCCATCATAGGTACCGGCACTGGTATTATTCTAGTGTTGTGTGATGCTTCAGTCATGTATATTGCGCTGTATAAGCTCATTGAAGCCGTATTGCTTACGCTTATTTCCTTAAAAGCCTTGGGCAAAAATCCGCTAAAAAAACTCAATTTTGTGCAGTTAAAAAATATTGCCTTGCAAATGAAAAAAGGTCTTGTTTTTACCCTTATTTCTGTGTGCGGTATTTTATACAATAAACTGAATGTCATTTTTCTTAAAAAATACGGTGGTGATGCCGCCGTGGGCGCTTACAGTGTGGCTTGGGAAGTGGTGGATGGGGTTTCAGTGCTTATTTCCACAGCTTTATTAGGAAAAGTCATATTTCCCTTACTTGCCAAATATTGGGACACAGACCGCCCAGCTTTTCAAGCACTGGCAGGACAAACCACGCGTACGCTGTGGGCGGCATGTTTACCCGTTATTTATCTCATATGCGTAGAAAGTGACCGTATCCTAAGCTTTATCTATGGTGATCACTATCTTGTTGCCGTAACCGCACAGCAAATATTAACTCCGTGCATAGCTACGGCTTTTTTGCATAATCTTGCAGCCTATGCCATGATGAGCATGCGTAAATCTATTTTACTCTTAGTTTTTTATATGTCAGGATTAGCGCTCAATGTGGTACTATGTGCCTATTTGACAGTAGACAATCCCTTAGAGGGGGCTTCCATTGCCATTACCCTCACCAAGGTATGGGTGGCCATTTGTACTGTGGCCTACTTCCAATACGCTGCAAAGCCCATGCTTGCACGGCAATGGCTTTATGTAGTGCTGGTGCCTTGCTTTGCCTTTGCCTTGTGGTGGGGCTTAAGCCCTTATACACATAGACTTGTGGCCGAAGCCGCCGGCCTGTGCCCTTTACTCATATTGCTTTGGGTGTGGAGACCACCCACAGCTTTTGAAAAAGAAAGTGCCGCCACATAAACCTTTATACGCGTTGCCCATAGCAACGCAAAACAGGAGTTGTACCATGAACATTGTGCGTTTTGTCATGCTGCTTTTCCTACTCACATGTTGCTTTGCTTGCCAAAATGACCGTCAAAGTGACGCAAAGCAGCTTCTTATGGTGAAGGGAGCAAAAATCCCTGTGACCCTTGACCCAGACTTTAGCTGGCCAAGCTTTGATCGTTTTTGGCATCGCGGCGCCGATACAAAAGTTCATATTAATGGCGCAGTACGCAGAGGGCAGGGCTATGAATATGATTTTGGCTATGGTGTTAATATAGTAGTCCCCATGCGCGATGATATGGTTGAAGGTGTGGTGCTTACTTACGCCGCCATTGCAGGCAATGATCAAGGTGGCCTTCAATTTCTTCGCCTTATGCAACATATTATGCGCCTTGGTGGCTTTCAATGGGATAGAGAAAAGCGCGATGCCTTATACTCCTTTTACGAAGTCATGTCTCCACAAAGCAAGGAATTTTATTATCAGCGTTCTTATTTTGTGCGCACCTATGAAAGCGCGCCAAAACTTTGGACTTTTGCATTTTACTTTGTGAATGACAATGCAAACTTACGCACTATTCCTCCTCTCAAACCTTAGGAGGGTAAAAAGAAAAAGCATTTTAGGGTGAAAAAGACGTCTTTACAGCTGTTTTCCCTCTTGAACCCCAAGCAAAAAGACTATACAAATGCCCTATGCAACAGAGTTCTTCTCCCTTCATGGACGGCATCAAGCGCGCAATTCCCATAGTACTTGGCTATGTACCTGTGGCTTTTGCTTTTGGCGTCCTTGCCGTAAAAAATGATATTTCTCCGGCCTTGACCATAGCCATGTCCATTTTCATCTTTGCCGGTTCTGGGCAATTTGTGGCGGCTTCGCTTTGGGGCGCCGGCGTGGGGGCTGTTTCGGTTGTTTTAACCGTCTTCATTATTAACCTGCGTCACTTACTCATGTCTGCTTCCTTAGCAACGCACACACAAAGCCTACAACGCTGGCAACGCTTCTTATTGGGTTTACAGCTCACCGACGAAACGTTTGGCGTTCACTCCACAGCATTTCAACGCGGCTGGAAGCTTTCACTGGCAACACTGTATGCTTGCAACTGTACAGCACAATTTTCTTGGGTATTTGGTACCATTTTGGGGGTATTTTTCGGCTCTCTCATCGAAGATGTCCGCCCCTTGGGTTTAGATTATGCTCTCACTGCCATGTTTTTAGCCTTATTTATTCCTCAATGCCAAACACGCTTGCATGTGTTAGTGGGGCTTTTTGCTGGTTGTACTTCCGTGGCTTTAAAGCTCAACGGTTTAGGCCAATGGAATGTTATTCTAGCCACTGTTGTGGCAGCCACTTTAGGGCTTTTCCTTTCTAATTTACGCTTTATGCGTCAACACGCTGCCAAGCAACAAAGAAAGCAAAATGCTTTGCGCAGACAAGCAAAACGCCAACAAGAGCAAAGTCTTCTGTCATGAATAGCGAACTCCTCCTCACCATTGCGGGCTGTGCCTTAGTGACTGCCATACCGCGCGTATTTCCCCTTATGTTTCTTTCGGTAGAAAGTTTGCCCAAGGCATCTCTTAAATGGCTTTCCTTTGTGCCGGTGGCTGTTATGGCAGCCCTACTTTTTCCCGATGTGCTTGTTTCCAACGATACTTTGTTTATCAGTTTTAATAATACCTACCTTCTGGCAGCCATTCCTTCGCTACTGCTGGCCTGGTATACCAAATCTTTTTTCGGCACCATAGCTTGTGCCATGCTCTGTGTAGCTTTATTGCGTTATGTAGGTTGGAATTAAACTATGATACAAGAGAAAAAAAGAACTCAGAAAAAACGTCGCCGCAAAATAGGCTCTCCTTTAGCTCCGGCAACCCTAAGTAAAAATATCCTTGTGCGTGTTATTCCTTCACAAGTGGGCATGTTTCGTTTTTTACTTGAAGCTTATGAGCATATAGCCTATTTTTCTGTGATAAATAAACAAGAGGCTCTCTTGAAAATTGTATTTTCTCCTCATAGAGAACAAGCCACTTTGCAAGCTTTAGAAGAAATTGGTCACTCCATGGAAATTACTTTACTACCTTGGCCCACATCGCATGAAAGCTCTGTGTAACGCCCATATGTGAGGAAAAACGTATGCATATTGTTTTTTGCATTGATGATAACCCTCGTTTTTTATGTCTCTTAAAAGTGGCTGTACGCTCTTTACGTGAACAAATGGGGCAAGATGTCCCTTGCCTTTGTGTGTATGCCGGTGAAAAAACTTCTGTGCTGGAAGCCTTGGCCGCGGAAAATATCCCCGTATCGCGCTATAAACCCATTTTAAGTAAAGACCTTATCCCCCAGCAATTTCACGGCTGCATTGGCTGTTTTTTACGTTTAGAACTGGCACTTGTTCCTGAATTAGCCGGTGACGATTATGTGCTCTACTGCGATTCAGACGTTTTATTTGCTCAAGATATTAGTCCTTTATTAGAAGTGCGCCCGCCGTATATGGCCATGGCAACTGAATACTCTGCACCTTTTTATCATGATCATGAGCAATTACAGTATACATGGCGTGAAAATACGTACACAGTGCCCATGCCCTTCCCCATTTGGACGTATAGTAGCGGAGTAGTAGTTTTTAATTTACAACGCCTGCGCAAATACGACTATATTCATAATTTTCTAGCTTTTTGTATTCAAAACATAGACGTTATAGGCAATCTTGACCAATCATTGCTTAACTATTTCTTTGGTAAACGCATCACTAAATTGGAAGCAAAGTGGAATCGCCCACCCTATCAGCCAGATGTGTACACCAACGGCGCCATTATACATTTTCACGGCCCCAAACCTTGGGATGTGGCGCGCCCCTGCTGGGCAGATTTGCGCATTAATCACTATGCAAGCATGAGTCAAAAATGGCTAAGCTACTTACGTGAAGATGAAAAAAAAGATGTGGATATATGGCGTCAGCTTGATATTGACACCTATGCCTCATCAAAAGAATAAATACTAAAAACACTCCCCTCTGTTTCACGAGAGTATAAAAAAAGGTTCTGCCATGCTCATCCCCTATTTGAAAATTATTGGTGTTTTTGTTTTTATGCTTTTTGCCATGCGTAAGGTAGGCTTGGGCTTTGCTGTACTGTTGGGCTCTTTTGTTATGTCGCTGGCCTTTGGCATCATGCCATTGCAGTGGCTAGAACACGCTTCAGGCATTTTTCACGACATTTCCATTCTTACCGTATGGGCTGTGGTTATTTTGGTACTTTCACTTTCCTCACTTATGGAAAGTACAGGGCAAGCAGAACGCTTTATGGCACCTTTAGCGCAAAAGCTCACCTCTGCGCGCATACGCATGGTTTTTTTCCCCATACTCATTGGTATGTTACCCATGCCTGGGGGCGCAGTATTTTCTGCCCCCATGATAAATGCTGTGTCCAAAGAGCTCCCCATGCCGGAGCAATCAAAATCTCTCGTCAACTACTGGTTTAGACATACCGTTGAAATGAGCTGGCCTTTATATCCTGCCATGATTTTAGCTGCAGGTTTTAGCGGCATTACCACGCCGGAACTTGTCATTTGGACTTTTCCCATGAGCCTTGTATTTTTTGCTCTGGGCTGGTTTTTCTTTGTGCGTCCGCACCCCTTACCGGAGGTGCCTCTTTATGCCAAGGATGAAAATGCGCAAGGTATTTGGCGCAAAGTTTTTTGGGAAGGAGCCCCCCTTATTATAGCCATTGGTGGCGCTCTTATTTTTGAAGGGCTTTTTGCTCTCTTTTTACCACAGTACCCCTTAGATTACGGTGTAATTGTAGCGCTTATCTTGGCAGTCATTTTTTGCCTTTTTCAAAATAAGCAAGGTCTAGGCACTTTTATTAAAACCGTCACCAAACCCAGTGTTCGCTCCATGATTTTTATTGTGGGTGCCTTGGGTGTGTTTAAAAATGTGCTTAGCGGCGGCGGCGTGGTACATCAACTCATTAGCAAAGATAGCGGCGAACTCACCCTTTGGCTCAGCGTGTTACTGCTCCCCCTTGCCATCGGAGCCTTAACAGGTATTCTCATGGCGGCGGTGGGTTCCGTATTTCCCCTCATCATAGCTCTTACGGAAGCTTTAGGCTATGCTTCCCCCATTCCTTGGGTAATGTTAGGGTTGGTTACAGGTCTTGCCGGTGCCATGATGAGCCCGCTACATATTTGCTTTGTACTTTCATGCCAATACTTTAAGGTTAGTTTACCCAACTCTGTACGAAAGGTCATAGCACCGGGGTTATTATACATTGTGGGCGGCATTGCGTATTTCTTTGTGCTCTCGGGCATACTGTTTTAAGTGTTAGCCCCATGTCTTCTTCTGATGTTGGCGCCTACATACAAGCTTTACTAGCTTCACCCTTTGGGGCACAAGTAAGTCATCATCGTCTTGTGCCCCCAGTGCCAGCTCATAAAGAAAATCCACAACGCCCTCTTTCTCCTGCTGTACAAAAGCTTTTGCACGCACAGGGCATTGAAAAAATTTTTAGCCATCAAGCTCTTGCGGTGGATACCGTACGTAGCGGGCAAGCTGTGGTGGTAGCCACGCCCACTGCCAGCGGAAAAAGCCTTACCTATACCTTGCCTGTACTGGAAACCTTTGTACACGACCCTGACGCCAGAGCTCTCTATATTTTCCCTTTAAAAGCTTTATCACAAGATCAAAAAAATACCTTTGAAGCCCTTACGGCTCCCTGGCCCACAGATGCTCGCCCCAGCATTGCCATTTATGATGGTGACACCTCAGCACATTTTAGACGCAAAATGCGCATGAATCCCCCTCAAGTACTCATAACAACACCGGAAATGTTGCACCTAGGCATAGTAGCGCATCATGATAAATGGAGCACCTTTTTTGCCGGTTTAAGTCATATTGTGGTGGATGAAGCCCATACCTATAGAGGGGTTTTGGGGGCGCATATGGCGCAGCTTTTTCAGCGTGTACAACGCATTGCCGCCCGTTATGGGGCTCGCCCCAATTTTATCCTCTGCACTGCCACCGTGGGTAATGGCCAAGAGTTGGCACAAAATCTTATAGGTGCGTCGCATAGTCCGCGGCTTATAGATCAATCCGGAGCGCCGCAAGGGCCGCGACATTTTGTTTTTCTCAATCCTGATGACAGCCCTGCTTCTGCAGCCATAGGTCTTTTAAAGGCCGCCTTGGCGCGAAACTTACGCACCATAGTGTATTGTCGCTCTCGGCGTATGACAGAACTCATAGCCTTATGGGCATCGCAAAATTCTGAGCAATGGAAAGATAAAATTTCCGCCTATAGAGCAGGCTTTTTGCCGGAAGAGCGTCGCCAAATAGAAGAAAAAATGCACTCCGGACAATTGCTTGCCATTATCTCTACCTCAGCTTTAGAGCTGGGCATTGATATAGGCTCTTTAGACGTATGCATCTTGGTGGGCTATCCCGGCACCATCATGGCCACTTTACAGCGCGGGGGACGTGTGGGGCGTGCGCAACAAGAGTCCGCAGTGATATTAGTGGCCGGTGAAGACGCATTAGATCAATATATAGTACGTCACCCCGAAGAATTTTTCACACGACCTGCAGAAAAAGCCGTTATAAACATTCATAATAATATTATTTTAGAAAAGCATTTATGTTGCGCAGCGGCAGAATCTCCCCTACGCCCCAAGGCCACAGATGCCTCTTGGCTGAGCACAGAAGCGGCACAAAGCGCTTTGCACAGCCTTACGCTCAAAGGCGAGCTCTTGCAAAGTGCCGACGGACAAGAATATATGGCTTCGCGTAAAAGGCCGCAGCGGCATGTGGATTTACGCGGGCAAGATGGCATGGGGGAAAATTACACCCTTGAAGACGCACAAGGTACGATGATAGGCGTGGTGGATGCCATTCGTGCCTTAAAAGAACATCACCCCGGTGCCATATACCTTCATTTAGGGCAAAGCTATGAAATTACAGAATTGCTCATGGGTGAACGGCGCATATTAGCACAAAAGACCACACGTGCATGGTATACCCGAGTACGCACGCAAAAACATACGGATATTCTCGAAGTCTATGGGCAAAAACCTGTACACCTAAAAAACGGTGCCTACGTGGCATGGGGACGCTTACGCATTACCGAGCATATTACAGGCTATGAAAAGCGATCCGTGCAAGGGCAAAAACTTTTATCGATTATTCCTTTGGATTTTCCGCCGCTTGTCTTTGAAACTGTGGGCTTATGGATGAGCATTCCTGACGCCATGCGGCGATGCATAGAAGAGGCGTATCTTCATTTCATGGGCGCCATTCATGCCCTCGAACACGCCGCCATTGGTATGCTACCTTTACAAGTCATGGCAGATCGTAATGACTTTGGCGGTATATCCACGCCCTTGCATGCTAGCTTAGCTTTGCCGGCAGTATTTATTTATGATGCACTTCCCGGTGGAGCTGGCCTGTGCGAAGCCGCCTATGCAAATGCCTTCACACTTTTTCAAAACACGCTCAAAGCCATGCAAGATTGCCCTTGCCAAGATGGTTGCCCTTCCTGTGTTCACTCACCCAAATGTGGTTCGGGCAATAGACCCATTAGCAAAATAGGTGCTGTACGCCTTTTGGAATTAATTATGAAAATGACAGTCAACGACAATCAACATATTTTACCCTTAGAAATGCTACAAAAACACGTACAAAATACGCAGAAAGAATCTGAAAAAAAGCTACAGATACAACGCTTTATGGTGCTTGATGTGGAAACAAGACGCTCCGCTGCTGAAGTTGGTGGCTGGCATAAGGCCGCGCACATGGGTGTCAGCGTTGCGGTGCTTTATGACAATGGCAATAAAAGCTTTACCACCTATACACAAGACACATTATCAGACATGTTTACTGTATTACAAGAAGCTGACGCCGTCATAGGTTTTAATCATATCCGTTTTGACTATGCAGTATTACAGCCTTTTTGTTCCTATACGCTCAAATCCTTGCCTTCCATCGACCTTTTAGAAAAAATTAAAGGCAAACTCCAGTATCGCGTATCATTAGACAATGTGGCTTCGGCTACCTTGGGCACACAAAAGAGCGCCGACGGCTTGCAAGCTTTGCGTTGGTGGAAAGAAGGACGTATAGATGATATAGCGCATTATTGCCAAAAAGACGTGGATATTACAAAACAAGTCTTCGAATTTGGCCTAGAGCATGGTTATGTTCTTTTTACCAATAAAGCTGGGCAAAAAGTGCGTATACCGGTAGATTTTTCACTATAAAAAAATACCCTCAAGATCCCAGATTCCTTGAGGGTATTTGGTGCCATTTCTGGCTTTTGGTCAGGGGGAGCTTCATAAAAAAGCTCCCATCTGTCCAAGTATGTATTAGCCGCCGATAAGGTT
>CAYJNA010000028.1:0-25785 GCA_964371225.1 uncultured Desulfovibrionaceae bacterium | reverse complement strand
TAGCGTTGACACTCTATTCATGTAAGGAACAGGAAGGGTGACGCCCCCAAGGAATTTTTTCCCATTCACCGCTTTTTCCATCATACTGTAACAAAGTATTTTTATAAGGATTTTCATTACCTAAAATACACATACATGCTACGCCAGCCTGTAAAGACCCTATGACCCCACATATAAAACCTAAAGCCGGTATGGGGTCTTGTCGAGATTTTGGAATGTGGGTATGCATACACGCAAGACAGGCACCAGCCCTCTCTTGCGGCTGTACCGTGAGCATATAGCCATAAAAGCCATCAACACCACCATCCACCAAAAAAATACCATGTTGCATAGCATAGGCATTCACGCAAAGACGCGTAGCTATACAATCCACACACAAAAGAATAACATCTACCTTTCCTACTTTGGAAAACAAAGCAGGTAACGAGGCAGTCGTTACTTTTTCCATATATGTATGGCATTGAATATGAGGAAAATGCTGCGCCATTTTCTCTGCCATGCATAGGGCTTTGTGCTTGCCCACGTCCTGAGGTGTATAAAAAAATTGTCTGTTTAAATTGCTCTCATGTACGCTATCATCATCCACAAGACTAAGCTTACCTACACCGGCGCTGGCAAGATAGGTTACGGCAGGCACACCTAAGCCACCAAGACCCACCACAAGCACATGCGCATTTTGTAAGCGTTCTTGCCCGCATTGTCCCACTTCAGGCAGGGACATTTGCCTTATATAAGGGGCAAAGGGGGGAACAAACGGGGGAGTTTCAGGCATTAGCCGCCCCCCACAGCAGGGAAAAGGGAAACCACATCAGCATCCTTCACCGCAGCAGTAAGCTTGGCATGAAAACCATTAATCAAACAAATGGCCACATCCTGCTCCTGAAGATTGAGGCTTTGCAAGATAGAAAACACGGTAGCATGCGTAGCAGCTTCTAAAAAAGTGATTTTTTCGCGCCCTTCACGTAAGGTGGCAAATACACGTACTTCTATCATAAAAAAACCTCACCAAAATTCTTTAAAAAGCATGAGGGAAGCTCTATTGTGCTCCCCTCATGCGCACAATTTTATATATTACAAGCCAAGACGTGTCTTAGTTTCTTCCGTAGGGAAGGCATTAACCCAGCCACGCTCTTTATAATATTCAGGCAAAGTCACATCTAATTTAGACAACATACCTTGAGAAGGGCCATCAGGAATGGGTGTTTCTAAAAGACGCTTGGGCAAAGTATCATCCTCTGCTTTCATGCCGGCTTCTTGGTTAAACATACGTTCAATATTATAAATACGCTCACCCACAGCTATAAGTTCTTCAGGGCTGTATGTGGTGCCGGTGGCGGCATTTAAAAGGCTGGTATATTGCGGCGCACCAAGAGCAAAGGAGGAAAATAAGCACAAGCCCATACTGTCAATAACAGCTGTAAGATCTTGGAATATTTTTACCCAAAAAGCCTTGGCTTCCGTGGCTGTTCTGTCCAATTGCTCAGGAATACCAAGAACTTCAGGCGCAACCACATAGCCACGTACGTGACAACCACCACGATTGGAAGTGGCATACGTTAAACCAATACCTTGCAAAGCACGTGCATCATAGGCAGGGAGTTCTTGCTTTTTCACGCTCATGGAAAATTCAGGGTGTCCATAATGCTCACATAATCTATAGCTACCATTAGCCATGAGTTTTGCTAAAGGAAGTTCGCCTTGCCCCATGCGCTTAGTCCACTCCACAATGGCCTTGGCACTGCCAAATTCTAAAGGCACACCGGCGCACTCTTCTTCGCTAATGGCGCCGATTTTATAGAGTTCCATGGCAGCGGCAATGGTGCAAGGGGTGGAAATAGCATCAAGACCATACTCATTACACCAAAAGTTTGCTTCATTGATAGCGGCTAAGTCATCCACACCACAACTGCCTCCATAAGCCCAAAGTACTTCATATTCTGGGCCACCCACAATTTTTCCTTTTAAATCAATTACACGGCCGCAACCAATGGGGCAACGATGGCAATATCCTTGCTTAACTATATGATTTTCTTTTAAAGCTTCACCGGAAATATTATCCCCAAAAGCAGAATAAGCACCATTCCAGTTATTGGTAGGAAAGGCACCTATATTATTAATAATATTTACAAGAACCGCTGTACCGTAGGCGCCTAAGCCTTCACCGGTAACAGGATGCGCCTTTAAAATATCAAGACATTCTTTATTGGCTACTTTGAGAGCTTCGGCGTCAAAGGTTTCCACTTTACTGGAAGATGCAGTCACCACAATGGCCTTCAAATTCTTACTGCCCATGACAGCACCCACACCGCTTCTACCGGCAGCTCTGTCCTTATCGTTCATGATGCAAGCAAGCAAAGATTCATTTTCTCCGGCAGGTCCCACGTTCAACACAGAAGCCTTAGCATATACTTCTTTCAAGCTATCATCCACATCTTCAGAAGTCATTCCCATATACTTGGTGGCATCATGAAGTGTAATAGTTTCATCTTCAATGGCAAGATATACAGGCTTTTCGGACTTTCCTTCCACAATGAGGCCGTCCCACCCAGCGTATTTTAATTTTGCTCCCCACACACCGCCAGAATTGGAACATGCAATCATGCCTGTAAGCGGCGATTTGGTAATAACCATATAACGCCCAGAAGTGGGAGACATGGTGCCCGTGCATGGGCCTGTGAGGTAGATAAGCTTATTGTCAGCGGATAAAGGCTCTACTTTGGCAACGCCTTCATCATATAAAATTTTAGTACCAAGCCCGCGCCCACCAATGAATTTCACTGCTTTTTCTAAATCCAATGCTTCAACACTTACAGTGCCTGTGGTCAGATTAATACGCGCAATTTTCCCTCTGTATGCCGTAGCCATAGCTACCTCCCAACGTAAGAATTCTTATGGACGACAGACAAAAAAAAAAGACTTGTCTGCCGGAGCAACAACAAATCCTTTCCAAGAGAGTGGGAGGCATTGCATGGAACGGGCAATACCCATAGGCTTAATACCATCACTATTAAGCTCGGACTATTTAATCACATACTGAAAAAAAGACTGCCTGTCAAATAGGGTCGTATTTTTTTGCATGCTTTAGCCACCCATAGTCATATGATACAGCATAAATTTTTTATAAAAAGCTTCAATGTGCTGTTTTTCTCCGTATAAATACATATAAGAGCGTGGTAAAGCTTGCATACTTGTCCATGCCTTCTTTTGCTCTTCTTGGCATGAAGACATGTCTTGGGCTTGCAAGCAAATGCGCACAGCACCATAACTATACTGCAAAGGCCCTTGCACGCTGACCCCCTGCATTTGCAATAAAAATTCTGTTATTTGTTCCACAGAATACGCTAAATCTTTACATTGCATATATTTTCCTCCTCACAAAGAATGCGTACCTTCCTACATCTTCCCCTATAAACCTCTTGAATATACTTATTTTTATACGTTTCACCATGATTTTTAGCCCGCATAAGCATTTCCATATAATATTTACTTATGCCTTACTATTTAGTAAAGGTATATGTTACATGCTCGTAAAAGGTAAGGGGTATTCGCATGAAATTACGATTTAGGCTCGTGGCGCCTATGCTGGGGCTACTTATTCTACTTTTGAGCCTTACTAGCTACCTTTCTTATACAAGCGCAGAAAGAGATCTTTACAAGGCGCATGAGACAGCCTTGCAACGTGAAACAAATGTCCTCCTCCAAACAACGCAAGCCTTTATACAGCAATGCACACAAGAAACCCTACGCCTAGCTACGCTTGATGTGGTAAAAAACGCTTTTCTTACCTCTTCTACGCTCACATCCACAGCTAAAATGCAGCAAGTTCTCAACCAAGAACGTAGCTATATGCCGAATTTTATACGCATTACCCTCCTCAACACCAAGGGTATTGCCCTGTATTCTTCTGATACGCAAAAAACAACCTTGGGTGAGGATTTTTCCGAAAGTGACTATTTTACAGCGGCATTAGCAGGAAAAGCCTACTTTTCAAGCATGTTTATGAGTCCTCTTGATGGGATTCCCGTTATGGTCACCGCGGCTCCTGTAAAAAAGGATTCTACCACCATTGGCGTTATTCGCACCACAGTTAAGCTTGATTCTCTCTATGCCATGACCCAGGTTTTACGCAGGGGCGACACAGGCACAGCTTTTCTTTTAAATGCGCAAGGCTTAGTGGCCGTCAGTTCACAAAAAGCGCATTTATTCAATGAAGACCTACAAGAGTACGCCACCTATGCCACTTGGGTTACCCAAAAAGGGGAAGGGCATGTGGAGGTGTTAGGCCAAGATAATGAACCCTTTTACACCTACTACAATAGCGACCCCGCTTTAAAAGTGGTGGCGGTTTCCAGCATACAAAGCCAAGAACTTTTTGCAGATATACATGCCCTGCGCACTGCCAGTATTTTACGAACGTTAGGAAGCATCATTTTTGGGGCTTTGATTTTAGGGGTATTAGTGCTGCCCATACTACGTAATGTAGAACAAGGCCGTACTTTGGTGTTGAAACTTTCCCGTGCTTTAGCCACATCCACAACGCAATTGTCGCGCTATATGCAACACATTGTTGTCGGAAGCCGTAAACAAAAAGACTCTGCACATACCATAAACCGCCATATGTCTCAGATGCATCATTCCCTACAGTTTAATGCGCAAAGTATGGAAAATGCTTGTAATAAAAACAGTGAGCATAAAGGAAAAGCTGCCCATGGGGTAAAAATGGTGCAACGAGTTACTGAAGCCATGGAGGAAGTAAACGCTCTTTCTTTAACTTTGGGGCGCGGGGCAAAAACTTTAGATTCGCAGGTACGCGCTTCTAAATATATTGTACGATCTTTGAACGCTGTGACCCATCAGTCACAGTCACTGGCACAATCATTAGCGCAATCATTACCGCAATCACGAAAACAAAATTCCAGCCCCCATGCCAGCACCACAAGTGCTAGCAATGCCATGGGGTACAATACGCATTTGCTAAGCCAAAGAGCTCAAAAGCTTGCTGAAAAAAGTATGCAAAGCACTGCAGACATGAATAACTGCGTTTTAGACATACAAAACTACGCTTTTGAAAATGTTACCCTGTGCGATAAAACCACAAAAAGCCTGCAAAGAGCCACCGAGCTGGCAGAAGCTTCTAGCCTCACCATGAGCGAAATACAAAGATTTGCTGAAAGTAATGATGCATTTATACAACAAAAAGCACAAGAAAGTGCGCATACTCTTACCCATTCTGAACAATTACAACATGCAACCAAGTATGCAGAAGAAAATGCGGGAAAGCTTTCTTTAAGCATACAAAAAGCCTCTAAAACCTTACAGAGCATTTCACAATTGGCCGTGGCATTACAAAAAAAACTTCATAAATTGTAATCACAAATATATCTTGGTGGTAAAAACCTATAAAAGCTGTTTTCATTCATGGCATTGCGTTTTCTGCCTTCCTATGCAGCTTTTTCTACATCATGGAGCATTTCTTGACAAGAAAACCCTCAGGTGATACATGCTTGTGAGCGTTTGAACAGAATAGCTATTTCATTAGAATATAATGACTTTCAATTTATGAGGAACGCACAAACAGGTGTTGTGATGCGCGCATAAAAATGTTGCAACGGTGATATACGGCAAAACCGTACTTATAAACAATGCCTCTCCTTTTTTCTTAAGGGAAATGAAGGGATGGCGTTTTTTTTTGCAGGAGATTACATGGATTTGGGACGTCAAAAAAGTGCCCCACTTTACGAAGCACTAGAGGAATTTCGCAAGCGTCGTGTGGTGCCCTTTGATGTACCAGGGCACAAACGTGGACGCGGTAACCCCGAACTTGTGAACCTTCTAGGGGAAAAGTGCGTCGGCCTTGACGTTAATTCCATGAAGCCGCTGGACAATTTGTGTAATCCTGTTTCCGTTATTCGTGAAGCAGAAGAACTTGCCGCCGATGCCTTTGGGGCAGCTCATGCCTTTTTCATGGTGGGCGGAACCACAAGCTCTGTGCAAAGCATGATTTTATCTGTGTGCAAAGCCGGACAAAAAATCATCCTTCCGCGCAATGTACACAAAAGTGTTATCAATGCCCTTATTCTTTGTGGGGGTATTCCGGTATACGTAAATCCTTCCATACACGAGCGCATAGGCGTGGCTTTAGGCATGGAGTTTGAAAATGTCAAAACTGCCGTAGAAGCAAACCCCGATGCTGTCGCTGTCTTTGTAAATCATCCCACCTACTATGGTATTTGCTCTGATATTGAATCCATCACCAAACTTGCGCACTCTTATGGCATGAAGATGTTGGTGGACGAAGCGCACGGTACACATCTTTCTTTTGCTGAGGGCTTGCCCATTTCCGGTATTAAAGCCGGTGCTGATATGGTGGCCGCTTCCATGCATAAATCCGGTGGTAGCCTTACCCAAAGCTCTATTTTGCTTTTAAGTGACCAAATAGACCCTAACCATGTGCGCACCATCATAAACTTAATGCAAACCACCAGTGCGTCCTATCTCTTGCTTTCCAGCCTTGATATTTCACGGCGTAACCTTGCTTTACGCGGAAAAGAGTCCTTTGCCAAAGTGATACGCATGGCAGAATATGCCCGCGATGAAATTAATAGCATTGATGGTTTTTATGCGTATGGGCGCGAACTCATTGATGGTGTAGATGTCTTTGATTACGATGTTACCAAGCTTTGTGTTTACACGCAAGATATTGGCCTTGCCGGTATTGAAGTTTACGATTTGCTACGCGATGAGTACGACATTCAAATAGAATTTGGTGATATTGGCAATATCATGGCTTATATTTCCATAGGCGATCGCATTCAAGACATCGAACGCCTTGTGGGGGCTTTAGAAGATATAAAACGCTTGCACGCCAAAACAGGCGGCGCCGAAAACTTCACCGATTTTGTCATCCCAGAAGTGGTGTATTCACCACAAAAACCTTTTCACGCTGCCAAGGAAACGCTGCCCATTGCACAAGCTGTGGGGCGTGTTTCGGCTGAATTTGTCATGTGTTACCCTCCCGGTATCCCCATTTTAGCTCCTGGGGAACTGGTGAGTAAAAATATTGTTGACCACATCTTGTTTGCCCGCGAAAAAGGATGCTCTTTACAAGGGGCAGCAGACCCTGTGGTTGATTTTCTTCAGGTCATAAAAACGTAATACGGCGTTCACAAAAGTGTAAAGAAGGCAGAATAGTTATGGATATGTGGATTCATACCGCCAATGGTCAGATTAGTATTCGTGTCAACAGACAACTCTATTCCATGGAAAGCGAATACCAAAAAATTGAAATCTTTGACTCGCCTGAATATGGGCGGCTTTTAGTACTTGATGGCGATGTGATTTTTTCACAGTCCGATGAATTTATTTACAATGAAATGGTGGTACATGTGCCCATGGCTGTACACCCCAATGTGAAAAAAGTTCTTATCATAGGCGGTGGTGATGGCGGCGTAGCAGCGGCATTTACACAATATCCTGAAATCGAACAAATTGACGTGGTAGAACCTGACTCTGTGCTGGTGGAAGCTTGCCGCGAATTTTTTCCCGAAACAGGAAAATGCTTTGATGACCCCCATGTAAACCTTGTGCAAAGGGACGGCTTGCGCTTTTTGCGTCGCCGACAGGCCGAATACGATATTATTATCAATGACTCCACAGACCCCTTTGGACACACAGAAGGCTTGTTTACAAAAGAGTTTTATGGCAGTTGCTTTAGAGCCTTACGTGATGACGGCATCATGGTGTATCAGCATGGGAGCCCCTTCTTTGATGAAGGCGAAACAGCTTTTCGCGCCATGCATCGCAAAGTACACCAAAGTTTTCCCATTAGCCGTGTGTACCAAGCCCATATTCCCACCTGCCCTGCAGGCTATTGGATGTTTGGCTTTGCCTCAAAAAAATATCATCCCATACACAATTTTGATGCAGGACGCTGGAATAAACGTAAGCTCACCACATGGTACTATACCACAAACTTACATTTTGGGGCTTTTATGTTACCTAAATATGTGGAAGATTTACTTATTGAAGCGGAAAGCTACGATAAAAAATAATTTTTACACCTTTTTGTAAATTACTATAAAGTACACCTTCTTTTGCCCAAGGGCAAATTGCTATGGAGAAAAAAATGGCAAAATTACTTATTATAGGTTGTGGCGGTGTAGCAGGTGTGGCAATTCACAAATGCTGCCAAAACAGTGATGTTTTTAACGAAATTTGCATTGCAAGCCGTACTGTTTCCAAATGTGAAGCTATTAAGGCCGAGCTGGAAGGCAAAACCAAAACACGCATCACCACAGCACAAATTGATGCTGAAGACGTACCGGCTCTCACAGCATTAATTAAAGAATATGCTCCACAAGCTGTATTAAATCTTGCGCTTCCTTACCAAGACTTAACCATCATGGACGCTTGCCTTGCTGCTGGCGTCGATTATATTGATACTGCCAATTACGAATGCGAAGATACCAATAATCCTGAATGGCGCGCCATTTATGAAAAACGTTGTAAGGACCTAGGATTTACCGCATTTTTTGATTATTCTTGGCAATGGAAATACCAAGAGCAATTTAAAAATGCCGGCCTCACGGCATTGTTGGGTTCCGGCTTTGACCCCGGTGTTACCTCAGTATTTTCTGCGTATGCTCTTAAGCATTATTTTGATGAAATTCACACCATTGATATTTTAGATTGTAATGGCGGCGACCATGGCTACCCTTTTGCCACTAACTTCAACCCAGAAATTAATCTGCGTGAAGTCTCTGCCCCCGGCTCGTATTGGGAAAATGGCAAGTGGGTAGAAGTGGAAGCCATGAGCATTAAGCGTCAATACAATTTCCCTGAAGTGGGCATGAAGGACATGTACCTTTTGCATCACGAAGAAATTGAATCCCTTGCCAGATTCATCCCTGGCGTGAAGCGTATTCGCTTTTTCATGACCTTTGGCCCAAGCTACCTTATGCATATGAAATGCCTTGAAAATGTGGGTATGCTTTCCACAGACCCTGTGGAGTTTCAAGGGCAGAACATTGTTCCTATTCAATTCCTTAAGGCTCTTTTGCCAGATCCTGCTTCCTTGGGGCCACGCACGCACGGAAAAACCAATATTGGCTGCATCTTCACCGGCATAAAAGACGGTAAGGAAAAAACCATTTATATTTACAATGTGTGCGATCACCAAGAATGCTATAAAGAAGTGGGCAGTCAAGCCATTTCCTATACCACCGGCGTTCCAGCCATGATTGGTGCCATGCTGGTGCTTAACGGTACTTACAAAACCCCCGGTGTTCTAAACCTTGAGCAACTTGACCCAGACCCTTTTATGGAAGCCCTTAACACATGGGGTCTACCTTGGGTTGTGGTAGAAAACCCTGACATTGTAGAATAATTTTACCACTGTATATGCTTCACTGTGGAGGGGAATTTTGCTAAAAAATGCTCCTCCACAGTTTTCCCTCAAAAAAATGCATATCTTGTGTTTCGTAAAGTGACATTGCATCGATGATGGGAAATACTCATGAGACACCGCATTATTACTTTATACCAAACACATATACTATTTTTCCACGTATAAACCATTTTTAAAGCATATGAATTTACACACCATACCTACCCCTAGCTATGTCCTTGATGAAAAAAAATTGCGTGAAAACCTAGAAATTTTACAAAGTGTGCAACAGCGTACTGGGTGTAAGATTTTATTGGCACAAAAAGCTTTTTCCATGTTTTCCTGTTATAAAACCATAGGAAAGTATTTAGCCGGCACCACAGCCAGCGGTTTGTATGAAGCGCGCCTCGGCCATGAAGAAATGGGCGGTGAAACACATATTTTTTCTCCTGCGTACAAGGAAGAAGACTTTACGCAAATCACTAAAATTTGTAATCACATTGTGTTTAATTCCCTGCATCAATTGGAAAAATTTCGTCATCTTTGCAGCGGTGTCAGCATTGGTTTACGTATTAATCCGCAATGCTCCACACAAGGCGAACATGCCCTGTATGACCCTTGCGCTCCGGGAAGTCGTCTGGGGGTTACGCGTGAAAATTTTGCTATGACATGCCTTGAAGGTAAGCAAGGCGCGCCTTTAGAGGGCTTGCACTTTCACACTTTATGTGAACAAAATGCCGATGATTTGGCCACCACTATGGACGCAGTGGAAGAGCAATTTGGCGATATTTTGCCAAAGATGCAATGGCTGAATATGGGCGGGGGGCATCATATAACGCGCCCTGACTATGATATAGCTTTACTGGAAAGCATCATCACCCGTATTCAGAAAAAATATGCGGTTCAAGTGTACCTTGAACCCGGCGAAGCCATTGCTTTGCGTGCGGGGTATCTGGTGTGTGAAGTTTTGGATATAGTGGAAAATAGTGGTATAACAACGCTTATTTTAGATGCATCTGCCGCATGCCATATGCCGGACGTGTTAGAAATGCCCTATCGCCCCCCACTTAAAGATTCCGCCCTTGCAGGGGAAAAGGCTTTCACCTACAGACTTTCTTCACATACATGCCTTGCGGGAGATATTATAGGCGATTATAGCTTCGATACGCCTAAAAATAGAGGTGATAAGCTTATTTTTGAAGATATGGCCATTTACTCCATGGTAAAAAATAATACCTTTAATGGCATCCCCTTACCGCACATCATGCGCATGGATGAAGAAGGCCTTTGCCATATGGTGAAATCTTTTGGCTATGAAGATTTCAAGCAAAGACTTTCATAACAGGGCAAACAAAAACAAAGGGGACATAGCGTAAAAATACAGCCATACAGGTTTATTTTTTAGGTCTTATCATTGCCCACCATCATTTTAATATACACCATGAGCTCTTTATACGAAGAAACATACAGCTTACCATAAATATTTCTATTGTGCGTGCGAATGGTGTTAATGGAAACATGTAATTTCTTCGCCACAGCTTGCGCACTATAGCCTTGGGTATACAATTCAAAAACGGCTCTTTCCGATTTGGTCAGCGTTTCCAATTGCGCAATAAAGGTATTATAGGCCGAAATATCTACATTTAAGAGTTCGAGTTTATCTTGACTGAGCGTGGCTTCTTCTGCAGCCAGCTTTGAACGTAATTTCTGCTCTTTTTCCTTAAAATATTCAATCAAGGAACTAAATTCTAGAATATTTGTTTTAGTATTATTGCCTTTTTGGATTTCTGCCAAAATGGCCACAATGGGTGAAGAATAGCGCCGCGCAAAATAGTACGACAGGCCAAAAGCAATGGCTATACACAGCACAATAAAGAAGACTATATGTCCGTAATAGCTCCAAATAAGCTTATCAACCGTGTTTTTGGGCAGCATGGCCACCACATTCCATTGGGTGTTTTCTTCAAGTAAGTCTTGCGGAAAAATACGTATAGGAATTTTTTTTCCTACAAATGCTTCTGTTTCATTGGAGTAAATATTATAAAACTTTCCATGTGTTATGGAAAACATTTTAGGCTCTGCTAAAAAAGAATAAGGATTTCCGTGAGAAAAATTCGTATACATCGTTACCAAAGCACTTCCCTGCGTATTCATTCTTTGCGTGGCCACAAGCCCCGTAACCTCCTGCAAAGAAGGCTTAATATGCGTGTGCAAAAGATTATACAAAAGCTCACTGACTTCAAAACCACAGGCTCCATAGAACTGGCCATTTTCTCCTACAATGGGCGCGCCAAAAAGGATGACTTTTTCCCATCCACTGGCAAATTGGTGTGGCACCGTTAGCGTATACGAACCTTTTGAAAGACTCTCCGTGGAGGCGCGTAATTTAGCAAATATGGGTGTATAGGGAGTAATATTAAACTCTAAATCCCAATTATTATGTAATTCAAAAGTATTTTTTATGGCGATTTGCGGCATGCCGCGAAACAAAAACACTGTGGGATTGGCATCATTGGGCGAAGAAATGTTCATTATTTTAAAATACAAACCGCTGCGAGAGTTGTGCGCATAGGACAAATTCGCATTAACGGTTGTATCTAAAACAACATATACGCCACTAGCTTTAGAAATATATAATGAAGATCGCAATGTTGCATTAAGATTATCAAGTATTGTTGCCACAGCTTCTTTATTATTTTCTAAATCATTAAAGGAAATACCTTGCTCTTCAAGGGATTTATCCATGATTTTACTTACAGAACTACTCATTTGCAAACTGTAAGCGGCTATATTGCTAAATTGCTGGGAAACACTTTTTTCATAGGTGGCTAGATAATCATCCAAAGATTTAGAAATACTTCTTTGCTTCATATTAACCACATCAAAAGCCCAAAAAGCCACAATAACACAAATAAATACAATAAAAATCAACAAAGAAAAATACAGCAAAAGACGTCCCTGCAAAGAATATTGCTGTGAGGGAGAAAAACGTGTAAAAAAAGAAGGCTTTTGCATGAACACCTATTCTTATTGAGGGCTAACTTTTTCTTGGATTTCTTGCAAAGATTTCTCCACAAGATTTTCAAGGCTATCTTCTTTATTAAGCCACGCCTCGCGGTTTTTACTAAAAACTTCACGTATGGCGGCAGAAAAACGCTGTTCCATCTGTCCATAAGCTTCAAAGGAAGGAGCAGGAATAAAGGAGGAATCCTTTTTAAGCTCAATTATGGCTTCATACAAGGATTTATAGCGTTCGTGCGGAAATTGCCTTTGTACAACATCCGACTCAAGTTTTGCAAAATCTGCTTGTCGAACAGGCATATAGCCCCCTTGCGTCACAAAAGATAAGTTTTGTTCCTTGGATACAAGCCATTTACAAAATATAGCCGCGGCTTTCTCTTTTTCGGGCGTAGACTTTATGGCACCAAGTCCGCCGCCACGCTGAATGTCAACGCGTTTTGCTGTGCTAAGACGCGGCTCAGGAATACTTTTTACACGTAAGGGTAATTTCTTATTATCGCTCAATGTCACTTCATTCTTAAAGTAAAGCACAGACGCAGAAGATTCTACGCCGGCTATGGCCTCACCTATCATGATGGGCACCGTAGCAAAGCCGGACATAAGGCACACCTCTCCGCGTATGGCCGCACGAGCCAAGGGGCGCATGATTTTTTTATACGCAGGGGTATCCCACAAAATTCTATTATCCTCAAAAAAGGCCTCTCCTTGCGAAAGCACATTCAAAAAAGGATATTGCAACCATTCATCATACATGAAAAAAGGCTTGCCTCCAGACCATGCATAATAACTGTGCGCCACGGCAAAAAAACCTTCTAGGGTGGCTAAATCTGCATAACTGTGCCCAGTTTCTTCGGCAAATTTTTCAAAGATGCCTTCATTGATAAAGAGGATATTGGAAGATTTTGCCAAGGGAAAGATTTTTAACTTTCCATCAAAAGAGCCCTCTTCCAAAAATTTGGGCACAAAGACCGAAAGTTCTTCCTCACTAAAATATTTTTTCCAATCAAGAGCCTGTTCCGGCCCCATGGCCTGTAGAGTTTTAGGATAACAAGCAAAGAGATCTGGCAATACGGCGGCGCCGGGTTCTCTCTTGGCGGCGGCCACCAACGTTTTATGAATGGCAGAAGAATTGGATACCGAAGTCACATTTATGATAATGCCGTGTTTCTTACCTTCTGTCCTGTTAAATTCTCGTACCAACTCATTCATGGGCGAATGCGTTTGCGCACCATACACATGCCAAAAAGTCAAAGATGTAGACGTATCCGGAGCTAGCGGTGAGTCCTCACAACCTGCAAGAAAGCAAAGTAAAAAAAGTATACAAAGCGCGTTCCCTCCACCAAGAATCTTCCTCAATACTGGCCAGTGTCGCATATATATTTTCATGATACTCTCTCAATGTTGCTCGTAAAGTGGCTACATTTTCTCTGCATAACACTCAAAAACAAAGCTTATAACAAGTATTTTGTCATATTCATGCAGCAAATCTTAACTTCTCTTTAATAATACCAAAAAGTACATAAAAAAAGAAGTCTTTTCTACAATCTAACACAAATATCATTACAAAGATGAACCTAAAAAAAGTGACTATATAACTTTTTTTGGCAAATTCATCTCAAGGGTGATGGCTTTTTTTTTCTGCTACGCTAGCTTTCTATAACGTGATTTTTCTGTATGGGCTCACACATCCACGCAGCATATACATTTTCACACCACGTTGCAGGAGGCATATATGTCAAACGAAGATAGTTTTACCGAAGTAAGTAGTACAAGTTTTGGTGAGCGCGTTGGGAATTCCTTTAAGGGAATACTTTTGGGCCTTCTCCTTTTTGTTGCAGGCACGGGCCTACTTTACTGGAATGAAGGAAGAGCCGTGCGTACGGGTGATGCCATCAATGAGGCGCAAATCGCCACTGTAACTCTTCCTAATATTACTACTATTGATACTTCTTTTAATGGTAAAATGGTACACGCCACAGGCAAGGCCGTCACCACAGACGAATTGAAAGACCCTGTTACAGATATAAGTGCCAATGCCATTGCCCTTATCCGTAAAGTTTCTTACTACCAGTGGGTGCAAAGCTCTAGCACCACGGAAACAAAAAAACTTGATGGCAGCGTGGAAAAAACCACCACCTATACCTATGAAAAAGCATGGACGGATAAGCCCGTAAGCTCGGCCAATTTTAAGCAGCCGCAAGGGCATCAAAATACCATCCTTGCAGACCTTGAAACCCTAACATGGACTGCCAAAAATGTCACTTTTGGAGCCTATACTCTGCCTGACTTTCTTATCCATGCCATTGGCGGTGCAGAAGAATTTGCCCCTGTCATAAGCGATGCAAGCTTACAAAAAAGCCTCTTTCCCCACTATGAAGAAAGCGCAGAGAATACACCTCTTGTACATGTGCGGCAAAACACCCTCTATTTAGGCAAAGAACCGCACGACCCGAACATTGGCGACATGCGCATTGTCTACTCTGCCAAACCACAAGATAATGTATCCATCTTAGCGCGTGTGTATGGCAATACTTTTGATAAATTTTTAGCCAGCAATGGCGAAACTTTCTACCAACTGAATATGGGCATTGTAAGTGCCGATACTATGTATCAACACGCTAAAGATGCCAATAGCACACTTACATGGATTTTACGCGGTGTGGGCATGGTTATGGTTGTTATTGGCTTAATTTTATTTGTAACACCACTGAGCACCATAGCCAGCATTATACCGATACTAGGCGATATTTTTGGTGCCGGTGCTGGCCTTGTAGCTTCCATACTCGGCATTGCTTGGTCTTGCGTCATCATTGCTTTGGCATGGATACGCTTTAGACCCGTGCTTGGCATAAGTCTTTTGGCGGCGGCCTTAGGGCTGCTCGTATTCCTTTATATACGCGGGCGAAACAAGAAAAAAGCGGCGCACTAGGCATAAAAAACACGCCTATATATATTTATACAAGCCGCATTTTATAAAAATTAAACGAAGTATAACCTTTAAATATGGAGTATTACCATGAGTACCAAACGTATTTTAGCCGCCATAGGCCTTATTATGCTTTTATCCACTTCCGCTGTGGCAGCGCCATCTTTTTCTGTAAGTAAAACTACCACCAGATTTACAGAAAGCCTCACCCCTGAAAATATTGCAGCGGCAAAAAAGCAACAAATGGAAAAAAAAGCTGTGGTGAGTGAGTCAAAATTTCACTTCGACAGAATCACCAATGCTGACCTTGTGGCCTTTGTAAAAGCCTTTCCTGAAGCTACAAATATAGAAATTCACAGTAATGAGCTCACCAGCTATGCGCCCTTGGCAGAGCTAAAAAATCTGCAAAAAATTAGAGCCAGAGCTTCAAAAGTTTCGGACATGACTCCTCTTGCCAATCTCACGCAACTTAACACCATCGATATAGAGTATACTGCCGCGGGGCAAGATCTCAGCTGGACAAATAAATTAGTAAATTTACAAAATATTATTCTTCTTGCCAGAGGGCTTTCTTCTGTGGAAGGTTTGCCTACCTTGCCCAAACTATATCGTATCAGCTTAGAAGGCATAGCTGCCCCTAAATTAGACGCTCTGGTTCCTGTCCTGCCCAATTTAACCACTGCTGAGTTACGTTATGGCACGTTTACCGACATATCAGCCCTCACAAAATTACCCAAACTCACCAATGTAAACTTTTATGGTGCGTCAATTAAGGATTTCAGTCCTTTAGCAGCAGCTCCCGCACTTAAAGCCCTGAATTATTATGCCACCAAAGGCACCGACTACTCTAGCCTTGGCACATTAAAGCAAGTGCAGACACTCTCAGGAGGACTCACAGAGCTTGACTCCATTGCTTGGATACAGGACATGCCAAACTTAAAAAAGTTTGACGTTTTTTCCGAAAAAGTTACTGATTATACGCCCTTAAAAAATGCTCCAAACATAAATAATTTTAGTATTTGGAAAATGGATGTTCCCGTGGGCGATTTAGCTTTTCTTAAGCCTTTAAAAAACTTAGCCTACCTTAAAATTGACTCCAATGAGGGTGTAAAAGGCTATGAAGCTTTAGGCGAGCTCACAAAAATGCAATACTTATTTCTTGTGGACAATGACGCAAAAGAAAATCCCACCATTAACTTTGCTTTCATACAAAAAATGACTGATTTACGAGGGATTAGACTAAGCGGAAGTACCGCCGAAAACTTAAGTTTTCAAGGTCTTAAAAAGCTTGGCAATATTAGACTTGATAGAATGAATCTTGGAGATGCCACAAAAGGTGTGGATTTATCAACGTTTAAAGACCTTCCTGATTTGACAATGTTAGATTTACGAGAATGCAAGCTGACCAATTTTCAAAACATGGATGCTATGCCTAGATTACGTTCCCTAGATATAACAAAGAGCACGGGAGTTACAGATTTATCTGTTCTTTCAAAGTTTCCGGCCTTAAAAACGCTGACCGTGTCCAAGGATGCCTTTACCGACGCACAGCTAGCGGCAGTGCCTAAGACCATTAAGGTAAATAAGCGTTAGTAAGCCATTCAGAAAACACTACATATTGCAAAAGAAGGGTTGTATTTTCAAATATACCTTCCTTGAAGCCTTAATAACCCTTCTTTTGTAGTAAAAAAGCCATAAAGCTCATTCATGTGTTCATGATAGCGTTCACAAAACTATTTGTAACTAAAGGACGCCGTATGCGTAAATTTTCCCTTACATTTTTCACCCTATGCCTTGGACTTGCCTGCATGGTATCCATGATACACGCTCCTGCATGGGCGTCTCTTTTTAGCGTCATTGAACTAAAAGACTACCACGTTCTTAGCGTAGACGGACTCACAGCTACCACAGAAAGAGAAAATATCATTACTTTTTCTCAAGGGACAAAAAAACTCGTTACGCTCATAGCCGGCAAAGGACATAAAGAAGAATTTGCCAAACTTCTCACCGAAGAAAAATATGCTGCCATGGTGCGCACACGTGAAGAAATGCGCCTTGATAATGATACCAGCTTCACTGTTTTTACCGTGGAAAACAAGGAACATGGTATAAGAAGCCTTACCCTTTTTGCCGCCGATGGAAATTTTTTCACGGTGACAGCCCATACTTGTGTACCCCATTTACCCTTTATGCTCTATGGCCTAGACAGTAACAATGCATCTTTAAAGAATATTTTTCGCACCATAGCTTTTCAAAAAGCGCAAACAGATGGTGAAAGCTGGGAAGCATGGCTCAGCAAGCCCAGAAAGGCTTTGCCCAAATTCGATATGAGCGGCCCCATGTTAAAACGCCCTGTGTCCTTCGCCAATATGCCACCCCATATGGAATTTCGTATTGTACATGAAAGATTTGATGGCGGCTGGTCAGTACGTCAGGAAAAAAACTTCCTTGTGATCTCCCCAAAAAAAGGCAGCAACGAAAGTGATTTATGGGTATCCATTATGCCTTATTCCACACCACAAGGCGCAGGGCTTAATGAGCATTTTTACGAAAAAATGCGCTTTGCCATACTAGATGCCGGCATGGATAGCACCACCCGTGGGTGCTACCATGGCGGTGAGTATGCCTTTTACACACCCACTGGGGGCATAGGAAATGCCAGCCTTATGGGCGACTACGCTCTTATCACCATACAAGACAATCTCGGATGTTCCTCACAAATGGCGGACTATTTTAGCACATATTTTCATACAATTGTGAAGCACCTGCCCTTGATGCAAGCCATTGAAAAAGGTGATTCTGCCGCTGTAAAAGAGCACATCCAAAATGATGTGGATGTGAACTTGGTTGTGAATGGCTTTACACCCTTGGCAAAGGCCGCCCAACATAATTCCCAAGAAATCATGCAAATATTACTCGAACATGGCGCCCTTGTGGATGGTAATCCCAAAGACAATTCTGATTGGACAGCCATGGCTGTGGCAAGCTTAAATAATAATGTACCCATGGTAAAAATGCTGCTCAAGCACAAAGCTGATGTAAATCACCTATCTCAAGGTACTGTGCCACTCATACGCGCCATGATGAAAGTCTTCACCGATCAAAGTGAGTTAGTACAAGTACTCTTGAACCATGGCGCAGACCCTAACAAAGGGCAACACTATGGCTTTACTCCCATTCAATATGCCGTGCGCGGTGCCAGAGTGAAATATCTCCCCATGCTGTTGGCTCAGGGAGCCCATTTACAAGTGCGTGATCAATACCAAAAAACCCTGCTTATGCTCATTGCCGAACAATACCCTACCGATGATGGGCTTAGCGAAGAAGATAAGGGCAAAACCATACAATTCCTTATAGATAATAAAGCAGATCTTCATGCTGTTGACGAGCAAGGCAAAACAGCCCTTATGTATGCAGCCAAAAATGCCACAAAGGAAAATGTGGAATTGCTCTTAAAAAACGGTGCTAACCCCCATATGAAGGATAATCAAGGCCGAACCGCCTTGTATTATGCCAAAAAAAGCCCAATAAAAGGTATTATGGCTCTACTTAAAAAATACGGTGCCAAGGAGTAATTCTTTGAAAAATCTTCAAGAAAATATACGCATAAAGGAAAAGCCATGAAAAAAATACACTTCATTCTCTTTTTTTTCTGCCTCACCGTACTGGCTAGTTCCTTTGCTTTTGCAAAAGATAAAAAACTTACTGTAACAAGCACTGCGGTGGGTACATATACAGGCGGCGAATACGGTGATGGCTATTGGCTGCTTTTTGACCAAGGCGGAAAAACATTGCCCCTGTATTCACCCGACATGGCCATTGAAGAACTACAGGGACAAGAAGGGAAAACCATGCAAGTGCAGTATGAGCATGGCATGTTTTTTCACCCCGGAATGGGGGACTATATCGTCATGAAAACATTTAAAAATTTTAAAACATTACCCGACATAACGGCACAGCAATTACAAGACTTAGAAAAAAAATTGCTGACGGACAAAGGCTCCAAACAAGCTCTTTTAGATGTGGGCGCGTATTATCAATACGGCTTACGTGGCGTCACACCCAATATAGCGAAAGCTTTAGCATGGTACAAAAAAATTGCAGCATTAGGTATACCCGAAGCTTTGGTGTGTGCAGGAGATATACATATGATACAAAATAGCTCCCTATTTTCACACTATAAAGCTCACAATATGTATACTCAAGCCGCCAAAGCCGGCTATACTCCTGCCTTTACGCGCCTTGGCGACCTTGCTTTAGTGTACGGTATTGACAGCGAAGCAGACAAAAATGCTCAAAGCAAAGAAGAGAAGGAAGAGCGCAAGCAATGGGCTCTCATTCTGTACACTTTTGCCGCCAAGCAAAAAGATATAGACGCCGAGGCACGGCTCATAGCCATGAATCTTCCCCCTATCCTTGAAGGTTTCATCCCGCCTCAAGGCCCTTGCCCCGATAAACATTTGGGAAAAGCCATCATTCAAGGAAAATATGTGAAAAACACACTTCATAATGATGCTACCGGTGGCTATTTTGGTTTCTTAGTGCAAGCTCATGACGGCAAAAGCTATGACATTGGCATAGGGCATGACTACCCCGCAGAATTCCAAGGCATTAAGGCCGGAAATACCATCAGCATTCCCTTTTATAGAGAGCAAGGTCTTGATCCCAATACAGGACTTTGCGTGGTAAAACTTTTTCATGACCACAACGCACCAACAGGTTCATATATATCAAATTAGGAGGTACCGATGCGTAATAAATTTCTTACCTTGTGTATTCTTACGCTCTTTATGAGCTCGGTGACTGTTTTGTTCATTGCCGAGGCAGAAGCTGCACGCAGTAGCCGTAGCAGCGGTAGCAGCAGCAGTAGCCGAAGCTCTAAAAGCAGCAGTAGCTACAAAAGCAATAGTTCCAAAAGCGGCGGCGCAAAAAGTAGCTATAACCGCAATTATGGCTCTCAAAACCGTGTTCGAAGCCATCTATCGTCCACATTTTCCCCTTCTGGTTTTGCGCGTCCCACATCACTAAGCGGCATTGCGACACGCACCACAAAAGGTGTACCCAGCACCTACTCTAAGCCCGGCTTATTTTCATCAGCCTTTAAGAAAAAGAAAAAAGGTGGTCATGATGATGACGATGACATGTTTGATGACGCCCTCATTGGAGCAGCTTTAGGTGTAGGCGCAGGTTCCTTTCTTGGATACTTACTCAACGATGATGATGACTATGATGGACTGGAAAGCGACGAAGAGGAAGGCGGCACCGGTGGTATTTTATTATTCGCCATCTGGATTGTATTTATTATTCTCATTAAAATAGCACGCTCCTACTACAAGAAAAAGCGTGTGAGCGATGGACGTTTAGAAAGAAAATTACGCAAGGCACAAAACAGAAAAGAGGAAGCATCATGCTAAACTATATAAAAAAATTTGTGAGTTTTGTTTTTTTCTACCTTATCCTTCCCATTCTCCTCATGAGCGCCCTGAGCTTTATCCCGTGGAAGCCTACACCAGACTTACGTCATGCCGCGGCGGCTGGCGATGTGGCTCGCATTCAACAAGGTATTACTGCCGGTGAAGATATTAACATCAATACCAATACAGGCCCTTGGACGCCCATAGCCTATGCGGCTGACCGTGGGCACCTTGAGGCGGTAAGGGAACTACTAAAACACAAACCTACTCTCTATTTGACGCCTTTAGTAGCAGCGGCAAGCAATGGGCATAAGGATGTGGTAGAGGCTCTTTTGCAAGATACGCATTATGGGCCGTGGCTTACAAGCCAAGCCGCACAGCTTTATGAGGTCTTTAATGGAGCCGCCAAGGATGATAACCTTGCCATGCTTGACTTTTTATATACACAGCCACTTTTGAAAAACACCCCCCATGTCCTCGATGAGGCCTTGGTAGAAGCCAGCTTACAAGGGCAAGTAAAAGCCGTAGATTGGCTGTTAGCCAAGGGGGCCAGCGTTCACTACGCCACCTCCACAGACAAATATACTCCGCTTATGATGGCAGCCGCCACCAATAATGAAGCACTGGTGAAAAAATTCATAGACCTTGGTGCCTATGTGGGGGCAAAAGCAGCTGCCTACGGTGACACGGCTTTGTCTGTAGCGCAAGATAATGGTTACACGAATATTACTACCTTACTCCAAAATGCCCATGCTAAAAGCGCACAATAGCCTTACAACAACAGAAGAGCACAAAGAAAAAGAACATTGTACCAAGCGCAGAACACGCGCACTAACACTATAAAATAATAGTGAAAATAAAAAGCTTCATCACAATGATGAAGCTTTTTTTTATCATCTTTAACAGTATTCTACACAAATTCATTGCCACGATGATTTCATTTTTTTGCAAAATGGTAAACCTATGTAGAAGGAAAAACAATGGCAATGTGTTTTAACGCAGTACACTTTAACCATACGCAGGGAGTAGCCCCATGCCTTTATTTCGTACCATTCTTTTCATATTCTGTTTGCATATGTGTTTAGTACAAGCAAACCCTGCCAACGCAGAGAAAGCCGCACCTGAAAAAGTACTTCTTGATGCCGACATGGTGGACGCCTTTGACGATGGCATAACCATGCTCATGCTGGCGCATGATCCACGCATTGACCTTGTGGGAGTTACTACAGTGTCCGGCAATTCTTGGGTAAAAGGCGGCACGGCCTCGGCTCTTTATCAGCTCAGCATTGCCGGAAAAAGCACTATTCCCGTATCCGTGGGCACAGAATACCCCCTGCGCTCTCAGCGCCATGCCAATATTGCCTTGGAGCGCAAGCTTTTTGGCATTGGCCGTGATATATGGATGGGATCTTTTGGGCTACAAAATCCCGCTTCTTGGCAAGAATTTTATGAAAAAACCTACGGCGTAGCTCCCACCAGTGCTCCCATTGCCAGTCATGCTGTAGATTTTATTATCGATACCGTGCGTAAACATCCGCATGAAATTACCATTGCAGCCATTGGCCCATGCACTAACCTTGCACTAGCTACCCTAAAAGCTCCGGATATTATTCCGCTTATCAAAAGAGTTATTTATATGGGTGGTAACTTTTACGTGGGCGGTAATGTGACTCCGGCGGCAGAATTTAATTGGTGGTTTGACCCAGAAGCGGCTCGCATTGCAGTACGCACTCCTTTCAAGGAACAAATCATGGTAGGTCTTGATGTGGCGGAAAAAATAGTTTTCAGAAAAAGCCATTATGACCGCTATATGCAGACTTTACAAAACAGCGGACACACGCAGCTAAAAAACCTCGTTAAAACTTCTCATACAGGCCAAAGTTTTGAAAAAGACGCAGCCTTTACACATTTTGTCTGGGACTTAATAGTGGCGGCCATACTCATTGACCCGCACATTATCACCGAAGAAGTAAATGCATTTATTGATGTGAATGACCAATACGGCCTCTCCTACGGGCAGTCACTGCCCTATCCTATTCACGGCCCGGCTGGTGCTCAAAAAGCGCGTATTATTATAAGCATTGATGAAGCACGCTTCTGGGATATGGTCAACGATACAAAATATTGGCAAAGATAAAGCTTGTAACCATACTTTTTACATAAGGAAATACTATGCTTAGCACCATATTCCGACTCAAACTACTAAAGAAATGTGGTTTCTTGCACTACGCTTTTTCACGCAATATGTTTCGTAAACCCATAATAAACATTGCTCTTTTTATTGTGGAATTTTGCATTGTTTCTTATGGCTATGTCTATTTACATAATAGCCTAAGCCCTGCAGATGTGGCCATTTCTTATTCCAAGTCCATGTATTTTACGGTTATTTCTGCCACCACCGTGGGCTATGGTGACCATTTCCCCATTCATACCATCACCCAATGGTATGTTATTTTACTTATGATTATTTATTTACCCTTTCGCTTTTTCTATACGGCGGGGGTAACGGGATTTCTCTTCAAAACCTATCAAGACTTAAAACACATAGGAAGGTGGTTTCCCATGCTATATGACCATATTATTGTCTATTGTAATGCCAAGACCATTGAAAGAAATAATTATTTATGGCTTCAACGTTTTGTAAAGGAAAAGAAAGTTTCCTTAAAGTACCGCCACAAAGATATTTTATTTGTAAACAGCACTCAAGACGCCAATGACAGCATTATTCAATATTTTGCTGAAAATGGTGATGCCATGCAGGGAGTGCGTTTTGTCAATGCCAACCTCAATGAAGATGGTTTTTTTGAAAAAATTCGTATTGACCATGCCGAACGCGTTTATGTGCTGGCCGATGAACATAACATTGGTTCTGACTCCAATGTTTTTGATATGATTTATCGCATTAGTAAAGAAACAGAATACAATAAAGGTGTTACGGCAGAGCTTGTCAATGACAGTAATAGAGAGCGCATTGCAAGGCTTGGCGCCAATGTTATTCTGCGCCCCAATCGCTCCATGCCGGAAATGCTCATTACTTGCACCATTGCCCCCGGCTCTGCGCAAATGCTGGAAGAAATCTCCTCGCGCGGTGGTGATAGCATAGAGCGCTTCTCCCTAGCTCATGCAGGCTTCACATGGGGAGCTTTACTCTATGAACTCAGTATGCAAAATGTGGGCACCGCCACAGCCATCATATATCCACTTGAAAACAATCCACTTTTCGAGAATATAGACCCTAATCCCATAGGCAGCACTCTTGTGCAAAATACCAAGGGTATACTTGTACTTATCCATGAAATGCGCAGTAAGTGTTATTCAGATTTACAAAATAAAATCGACAGCATAACAGAAAAATTAGCACAAAAGCACAACTAGGAGACTTTATGAATTTTTTGGCACCGCTTTTAGCACTTTTTTTACTCTGGGGCAGTACAGAGGCTATGGCCGCTGAAGCAGAAATCAGCAATGCAACTGGCACCATTTGGTATGTCTCACAAGAAAAGGGGAAAAATAATAATGATGGCAAAAGCCCACAAGCACCCTTAAAAAACATTCAAAAAGCCATTGATAAAGCTCAAGATGGCGATACCATTAAAATTGCCCAAGGCAATTATTTTGGCCTTATGAATACGGGCAATATCATTATGAAAAAGGCTGTACACCTTGAAGGCGGCTATGCTTCTGATTTTACTAGCAGAGATATTTTACATCATCAAAGCAAAATTCAGCCTGATAATAAATCCAATAAGTCCGGCTTAAATCACCCTCTTTTACGCATAGCTGTCAAAAAGGGCAGCATTACCATTGACGGCTTGCTTTTTGACAAGGGAGAATCCAATAATTACCACAGCAGTAAGGGTCTTGTGCAAGGGCTTGGCGGCTTGCTTCTACACCCTCCACAAAAAGCCACCACTGCCAGCATTCCCAATGCTAAAATGCCCCTCATAGGCGGCCCTTCTTCCGGTGGTTTTGAAGGGGATTTACACATTAAAAATTGCCTCTTCCTCAATGGCAATAATGCCGGTATTCGCTTTCAGGCTGATGGCAAAGTAATCATAGAAAACTGCGTCTTTGTAGGCAATGTTATGTCTGCTGTGGAGCTCTACGGCGGTAAGGCTAATCACCGTTCACACTTAGATTTTTATAATAATACCGTACTGTTCACTTGGACGCGCACGGCAGAAATGAGCGATATGGGCTATGGTATACGCGCCAAGAGCGGTATGGATTATAACATCCATAATAACCTTATGGCCTTCAATGCTTGGGCAGCCATAGACACTACCCACAATGACCCTAAGCGTCAAATTTCCATAGATAATAATATGTTTCTTTTTAACAAAAAAGGTGATCTTCTTATCACCTATGAAGGCACTCTCTTTCCTGTAACGGTAGATCTTTTTGGAGATGTAGAATTAAACAGCGCCGAGGGTAATGTGGCTCCCGAAGATATGTCAGTGATAGCTAATGCCGTACACAAAGAGTATGCATCCCATTTTCTTTCTGCTTCTTACAAAGAAGAAGTAAGCCATGACCCTAACTCCCCTGCTAACCAATTACGCGCCATGCTTGGGCAAAATCAACAAGGGAGTATAGCTTCCAGCGTCAGCATGTATGCCAATAAATACCCCTTTGCCGACGCCATGAAGCTTTTTGGCGCGGTACAAGGCTATGGCGCACAAGTACCTAAGTAATATATAAAATAAACAAAGCATGGAGGAGAATTGTATGGGATTATTTCATTTTTTAGATGGTAGAAAGGCAAAATGTGTCCTTATTCTTGCGGCACTACTCATGGTGACAGCACCCCTCATAGGCTGTAGTGGAGGCTCCCCCACTGCAGTGCTTGAAGATGATGACGATGATGATGATGACGACGACGATAAGAAGAAAAAGAAATCTTCTTCCTCAAATACGTATAAGAACACGTCTAAAAGCTCGTCTAAAACTTCCCCTAAAACTTCTTCTAAAAGAAAGTAGGTAGTCGACACTGAAAAACTACTTAAATATCAGTAAAGATAGAATTTATAGCTTAAAAA
>CAYJNA010000027.1:0-25831 GCA_964371225.1 uncultured Desulfovibrionaceae bacterium | reverse complement strand
TACCGTATACCACGTGTACACCGGCTTTTTCCATTTCTTCAGCCCAAGTGATATTGCGTTCTTCGTCAAAGCGCGCTTTGAGTTCCACCACAGCGGTCACTTGCTTGCCCATGGTGCGTGCATGTATGAGAGCGTCCACTATGGGGGAGGAGTTACCCGCACGGTAAAGGGTTTGCTTAATGGCAATGACACCGGGATCTATACTGGCGCGACGAATAAATTCCTGTACAGGAAGAAAACTGTCATAGGGGTGATACAGTAAAATATCTTTTTGCGCTATGGCGTCAAAAATATTTAAATCATTTTCTTCACGGCAGACAGGGTGTATATAGGGTATAAGCCTATCATCTTTTAGGCCGGGTTTATCAAGACCGCAAAGTTCCATCATTTCAGAAAAAGCCATGGGGCCTTTAATGCGGTATACTTGGAAGGGGCGTACTTCTAAATGTTCCATGAGGAAACGACGCAAATCCGCCGGAGTGTCCTCTGAAACTTCTAAGCGCACCACATCTCCAAATCGACGTTGATTTACAAGGTCACGAATGGCCTCAAGTAAATCATCGGCTTCATCTTCTTCAATTTCAATGTCTGTATTACGCGTAATGCGAAAGGCGCCAATGGCAACAATTTCGTGCCCTGTAAAAAGGCTTTGTAAATGCACTTTTATGAGATTATCAATGAAAACAATATCATTATCGCGTGCATTGGCAGAAAAGCCTAGGGCTGCGTAGGTTTTGGCATCCTTGGTACGCGGAATAAATAAAAAGCGTGGTATATTATTAGGTATTTTTATACGTGCGTAACGAGTATTTCCGTGCTTATCGCGTAATTGTACCACCAAGTTACGGCTAAGGTTAGCAATAATGGGCAGGGGGTGACTGGGGTCAATGGCCTGCGGGGTGAGAATGGGGAAAACCTCATCCATAAAATAATCATCAAGAAATTTTTGTTGCTTCTTGGCTAAGTCCACATAGCGCACTATGCGTATGCCGCGGTCTTTGAGTTGGCGACAAAGTTTTTTCTGCCAATGATCATAGGCTATGGCTGTAAGGCGTAAAGTCTGACGGCGAATTTCTGCCAATTGACGCCCAGGGGGAATCTTGTCAGGGGCTGTATTCACCACATTTCCCACATATTGGCGCATGAGATTGGCCACGCGCACCATGAAAAACTCATCAAGGTTATTGTAAAAGATGCTTAAAAATTTGAGTTGTTCTAAAAGGGGCACTTTAGGTTCTAAAGCTTCTTGTAAAACTTTTGCGTTGAAAGATAACCAGTTAATATCACGATTAAAAAAAAGCCCAGAACAAGAAAGCTCTTCAATCTCTTGTAATGTGCAGCTTTTTTCATCCGCATGGATGAGCGGAGAGGAAGCACAATTTACAGGTGTTTGCGAAGAACTGTTAGAATCTGTTTCTTTAAGAACAGTCTGTTCTTCTTTAGATACATATGTCGATAAATCAACATCTTGCATGTGTTATCTCCTTGAGAGTGCTTTTCTTGTTATCTGAAAAAATATGATGAAGACTTTATTTGTGATGCAACATCTTTGATACAAATTCAGTATATATAATGTATGACTAACAATCTAGTAAAAAAAATTTTGTCACAAAAACGCAACAAAATATTTGTCGTTTATGTGAAAAAAAAAGAGTGCGTTTAGCTATGAATTTTGTTATAGCCTTTTTTAGCAAAACGAAAGGGCAATGTTTTTTATACTTTGCTCAAAATTTGGATCAGGTAAACCATGTAAAGGGTATTCCTTCACATGGTCTGTGTTTGTGCTCTGCGCCCTGCAGAGTGTAGTATCATCCTAGTACGTAGAGGAGTAGGCATGAAAAAACAGGCTAGGGTATTGAAGCACGGGCTTATGGCAGCATTGCTTGCAGTGTTTGCTATTTTTCCCGTGATGATGGTGGATGAGGCAAAAAGTGCAGAAGAAATAGAACGTATTCCCTTTGTACTTGAAACATTGAAGGCTGATAAAATGCCTCCAGTATTTTTTTCTCACGATTTGCACATTGCAGCTCTCGAAGATAATTGTGAAAGCTGTCACACTTCCAGCGATGTTTACTTCCTTGATAGTGAAGAAAAATCCGCTGATGAAGTTATGGCTTATGTGCATGATAGCTGTGTAAGCTGTCACGCCAAGTTAGCAGCTGAAAGCAAGCCCACAGGGCCAGCCTTGGCTTCTTGCCGCAGCTGTCACAACCAAGCTATTGCTGCCGAGCAAGCAGCTGCTGAATAAGCCAATTGGGAGGCATATATTATGATGGAATTTCTCACTGGCCCAGGTTTTGTAATTTCTTTGCTTGTCTTTGTGGTAGGCATGATTGCACGCGTGGTGCTTTACATCAACGGTCTTGATTGGCGTTTAGAACGTGTAGCTTATAAACCACAAATGGGTCGCGGGCTTCGCGGTGCTTTAGCATCTATTTTTGCTTGGCTTATTCCCGGTGGTACACACGGTTGGCGCCAGCAGCCCCTTATGATGCTCGGCTTTTTCTTATTACACGTTGGTGCTATTTTGTTACCCTTCTTCTTGGTGGGTCACACTGTACTTTTAGAAAGTGCCACTGGTATTAGCTTACCAAGCCTTCCCATGGGTGTAGCTGACGTGCTTACCTATGCAGCCATAGCTGGTATTGCTATTTTAGCACTTCGCCGCGTTATGATTCCTGAAGTACGTGCGCTTACCGGTTTTAAAGAGTGGATGGTGCTTTTACTTACCGCCGTTCCTTTTGTATCCGGTCTTATGGCTGCACAAGGTCCTAGCGAAATGTGGACACTTGTACACCTTATCAGCGCCGAAGTATTTCTTATTGTGGCACCTTTCACTAAGTTGTCTCACATTGTATTGTTCTTCATGTCTCGCGCACAAGTGGGCATGGACTTTGCCATTAAAAGAGGCGGCGCAACACGCGGCCCAGTCTTCCCTTGGTAAGCACAGAAGGAGTCATCTATGTCTAACAAACCATTTTGCACTAAGGCTCCCCTGACCACTAAAGAAGACATCATGCATGTCCTTAGCGATAAGGGTGGAGCCAAATACTACGAAGAAATGAAGTCCTTGCCTGTTGATACACAGGTGCTTAAGGAACAATTGGAAAAAACTTGTAAGAGCCGTACCAGAACATGGCTTGAAATTTGTGCCAGCTGCGGTATGTGCGCGAAGAGCTGTTTTTTGTATACAGCTAATGAAGGCGATTTGAGCCAAATCCCTTCCTTAAAAATTCGCAATACCCTTGGTAAAATGCTTGCTAATCCTGAAGCTGTAGACGCAGCTTTCATGATTGAGTGCATGGAAACAGCTTGGTCTAAGTGTACTTGTTGTAACCGCTGTGCTGTATATTGCCCTCACGGCATTGACACAGGCGTTATGTTCAGCTATTTGCGCGGTATTTTATTCTCCCATGGTTTTGTACCCTGGGAACTTAAAATCGGTTCCGGTATGCACCGCGTATACGGCGCACAAATGGACGTAACACAAGAAGACTGGTTAGAAACTTGTGAATGGATGATGGACGAAGCTCAAGAAGAGTGGCCAGGCGTATCCATTCCTGTGGATAAAGAAAATGCTGACATCATGTACATCTTGAATGCCCGTGAAGTTAAGCACTATCCTGAAGACATTTCTGAAGCAGCCATTCTCTTCCATATTGCCGGTGAAAACTGGACAGTGCCAAGCGAAGGTTGGGAAAATACTTCCTTAACCTTGTTTGCTGGTGACTGGGAAGGTTGTACACAAAACGTTAATCGTGTGTACAGCGCTGTAGAACGCCTTAAGCCAAAAGTGGTTGTAGGCACCGAGTGCGGTCACGCTCACCGTGCTACCGTTATCGAAGGTCCTTATTGGGCTGGTCGTGCCGACGGTACCCAACCTACACAGTTTATGCACTATGTAGAATGGGTGGCTTATGCTCTACGTAATGGCAAGCTTAAAATTGACCCAGACAAGCGTATCAATGTGCCTTGTACCTTACAAGACTCTTGTAACTACGTTCGTAACCATGGCCTTGGTAAATATACTCGCGAAATCGTGAGCTATATCACCATGCCCGGTGTATTTCGCGAAATGTCTGAACCAGGTGACCATAACTACTGCTGCGGCGGTGGTGGCGGTTTCAACGGTGTAGGTTTGTATCGTAAGCAACGTAACATTGCTCTTAAGCCCAAATTGGCTCAAATTAAAGCCACCGGTGCTGAGCTTGTTATCTGCCCTTGCCACAACTGCTGGGACGCTGTGCGTGACATGGTTGAGGAATTTGAAGATCACACCAACCCAAGCTTCAAGTGGTCTTTCTTAAAGCCCTTGTTGATGAAGATGGTTATTGTGCCCGACCATATTGAGCACAACCCCTACGAATAATCGTAGCTAGGTAAATATAATAAAAGGGAGAGTTGAAAAACTTTCCCTTTTTTTGTATCGTTATGTGGATAGCTGAAATTTTTCATTAAGCCTTTCTTCAGCATAGACGATTGTATTATGTTGTGTGCAAAGAGCTTACCATTAAATAGTCGACACTGAAAAAGTACTTAAGTATCAGTAAAAATAGAATTTCTAGCTTAAAAAGCTTAATAAATTTTGCCAGAAATAAACGTATGGAATACGTTTTCTGGCAAAATTTAGACATATGAAATGCTTTTTTCAGCTGTCGGCTACACAAGATATGCCTCTGGCATGGCTTGCCGCCACGTAAAATAAGCCGTCACTTGCTTACGGCGTCCCCGAAAGGGGTATTTGGAGAGAGCGTGCCTTTCTTAAAAACGAGTGGAAACACGTTTTTAAGCATGGACTAAATAGGTAATTTTGATGGGGGTATGCTTCCTCCTATATTTTTGATTAACTCATAACAAAGAGTGAAATATCCCCATGCAAAAAGAGCAAAAAAAATTTTTACAAGATATTTTTTGGGTTGGCATTGGCGCAGTGGCACCTGATGGCGCTGTTCTGCGTTCTTTACGTCTTGAAAAGGGCACAGATGGTGATGTGCTTTGGGTTAAAAAACAAGCTTATCCTTTACGAGGTAAGAAAGTTATTCTTCTGGGAGCAGGTAAAGGTGTAGCCCCCATGGCACAGGCCGTGGAAGAGCTTTTAGGCCATCACTTGGAGCAGGGGATTGTCATTGCTAAGTACGACCATGGTCTAGATTTAAAACGCGTTCAACTGTATGAGGCAGCCCATCCTGTGCCCGATGCGGCAGGGGTTTTGGCCACAGCCGCATTACTTGAAAAGGCTTACGCAGCCACACAAGACCATGTGGTTCTTTGTGTATTTACAGGGGGGGCCAGCGCTTTAACGCCAGCTCCTGCCAGTGATCTTACCTTGGAGCATGTACAGCAAAGCACGGCGGCTTTATTGGCATGCGGTGCCACCATACAAGAGCTTAATGCTGTGCGAAAGCATGTATCGATATTTAGCGGTGGGCAATTGGCACGCGCCGCACAACCAGCACAAGTTATAGGGCTCATGGTATCTGATGTCATTGGGGATGCCCTTGATGTCATTGCTTCAGGGCCCACAGTGCCTGATGCTTCTAGCTTTGCCCATTGTTTAGATGTGGTGCAAAAATATGCATTGGAAGAGGTTTTACCAGTACAGGTTATGGCATATTTACGCGCTGGCCTTGCCGGTACGGTGAAAGAAACCCCCAAGGAGCAAGATGCTTTTTTTGCTAATGTGTATAATACCTTGGTGGCCACCAATACTGAAGCTTTAGATGCCATGGCATGTTGCGCTGAAGATGCGGGATTTTCTGTATGCATGTTAGAAGATTCCATGCAGGGGGAAGCGAAAGATATGGCCATTTCTCTCATATCTATGGCGAAAGCTATGCAAAAAGAATTGCAAGAAGACCATGCCCCCGTGTGCCTATTGGCCGGCGGAGAAACCACTGTGCAGATTCAAGGTAGTGGTAAGGGGGGGCGCAATCAAGAAATGGCTTTGGCAGCAAATTTGGCCTTGGATGGGCATGAGGGGATTTTTGCTTTATTTGCGGGTACTGATGGTACTGATGGCCCCACAGATGCCGCAGGCGGCTTTGCTCATGCAGATTCTGCCACAGCCATGGGAGGAGCCGCGGCGCTTCAAAAATATCTTGAAAATAATGATAGCTACACGGCACTTACCGCTGGTGGTGATATTTTTATTACAGGCCCTACACGTACCAATGTTATGGATGTGGCGGCCATATTGATTTATCCTGCAAAACTAAACGAAAATATATAGCCGGCCATGAAAAACATTGAAAACACAGTGAATGAGATTTTTATAGTCAAGAAATTGTAGTGCATGGTGCTAGAAATGAAGGTATGGAATACGTTTTTTGGCAACAGGTAAACATGCAACGTACATTTTTCAATGGCGACCATACAAGGCATGTATAATGGCATGGGGAAATAGAGTTTTGAACATTTCCCCATGTCATTATGGCACATTTATACCTTTTGCCAAAGCTCTTTAAGCCATGCAGGCACAGGGCAAGGCTTACCTTGCGCATTCACCATGGCATGTTCTGTCATGCCTTCAGCTAAAAGCTTCGTCTTGTCTTCATTCCATAATTCATATATAAATTTCACGGATGCACGCCCCCAAGAAGCTATAGCTACATGCACATGTACGAGGTCATCGTAGCGTGCAGGGGAGCGATAGCGGCATTGGGCGTCGCGGACAGGAAGAAATATGCCTTTGGCTTCAACCTCGTTATAACTCATGCCTTGAGCACGTATGAACTCGCTACGAGAACGCTCAAATAAATGTAAGTATTCTGCATAATATAAGACAGACATGCAGTCGGTCTCGCCGTAAGAAACCCGATGGGCTAGCCAGCAGTCTGGTTTAGGAAAGTCTTTCATGTGCAGCTCCTTAAACATAGTCGTAAAATGGAGATTCTACGCTGTATGGTAAAAATGTTACAATCGTTATACATCACAAAAATATGTATGCTTTGTGCTGTCTTTATGCTTTTAGGTTGTCAAAAAGAAATATCTTTACCCCTGGGGGCACCGGCTGTTACCATGGAGAGTCCAGAAACTTTCTTGCAACATTTGTCCCCAAGTAATCAAAACTTACCTTCATGGGCGGCCATGGCGCCTACTGTGCAAAAGAGCTTAAGATATGTCAAAGTAAAAAATCAATCTGCTTTTGCCATTAATCGCCCCGGATTGCGTTTAACATGGGGGCAATTACGTCAAACTCTAGAGGAATTGCAGACACTTTTACCACAGCTTGATGCAAACCCTGCTTTATTTGCAGAGCGTTTCACATGGATTCCCATGACAGAGGGCATGAAATATACAGGCTATTATGAGCCATTACTCAAAGCTAGCCGTACATATAAGCCAGGCTATCAAGCTTTATACAGCAAACCACCGGAGCTTGCTAAAGTGCGTCGTAGTGGGCGTAAGTATTATAGCCGTGAGGCCATTGATAAAGAACAAGTTCTGGCAGGACGCGGCTTAGAACTTGCGTGGGCTGAAAGCCAAGTGGATGTTTTTTATTTACAAATTCAAGGGTCTGGAAAATTACAATTTGAAGATGGCAGTACAGCTTATGTTAATTATGCTGCACAAAATGGCCATAAGTATGTAAGTTCCGGTAAGGTAATGAAAGAACGCGGTCTTGTGGTCAATGGCGATATATACGAACAAAAAAGATGGTTTGCGGCAAACCCTGAGCAAACTTTTGATATTTTAAAAGAAAATCCTAGCTATGTCTTTTTCCGATTTGGGGAAGAAGGTGCCGTAGGTGCCATGGGCACAGTGGTGGATCCCATGCTGAGCCTTGCTTCTGATAGAAAATATATTCCTTTAGGTTCCATTGTGGCCTTTGGGGTTAATATTCCTGATTTATTAACGGGATCTAAGCCTTTGCGTGCCATAGGCTTCCCGCAAGATGTGGGTGGTGCCATTAAAAATAATCGTTTTGATATTTTCATGGGTGGCGGTAAAGTGGCAGAGTATACAGCGTCACATCTGGATGCAGCCGGGCCTGCATGGGTGCTTGTGAGCAAAAAAGTTGTACAATAATTTATTTTGTGGAGAAAATATCCCATGTTTGTAGCAAATGGAAAAGACATAGGCGAATTACGCGTTTCTTTTGATGATGCAAAAGGAAATACTGTACTTTTATCTGATTCTCCTGCATCTACGGGGGGAAAGAATGAGTATTTTTCCCCCACGGACTTAGTGGCGAATGCTTTAGGCGGCTGTGTTATGATGACGCTGGCCATAGCAGGGAAAGGACATAATATCGATGTTTCGAATATGCGTATGGACATTGAAAAGAAAATGAGTGATGATACTCCGCGTCGTATCGTGAGTATTGGTGTGCGTATTTATTTTGCTCAAAGTCATACAGAAAAAGAGCAAGAAACTTTACGCCGTGTCGCAGCCACATGTCCTGTTAAAAACAGCCTTCATCCTGAGATGTTGAAGGAAATTGAACTTATTTTTCCCTAAAAATTTGGGAGCATATATGCAAATAAATATACGTAAAGAAGTACCTCAAGATTTTCATAGAGTTGAAGATATTGCTCGTGAAGCCTTTTGGAATCTCTATTTTCCTGGTGCGCATGAGCACTTTGTAGTAAATCAATTACGCAGACATAAAGACTATAAGTCTGATATTTCACGCGTTATTGAAGTGGATGGGCAAGTACAAGGAGCTATTTTTTACACTGCTTCTCATGTCCTTACCCATGCAGGGGAACAATATAAAACCATTAGCTTTGGCCCCATGTTCATTGCGCCGGAATTTCACAGAAAGGGTCTTGGCCGACAACTTATTGAACATACTTTAGCTTTAGCGAAGGAAAAAGGGCTGGCTGGGGTTATTACGCTGGGCTATCCTTATCACTACGCCCCTTATGGTTTTGTGGGTGCTAAAAAATATGGTATAAGTATGGGTGATGGGAAATTTTATAAAGGCTTATTAGCTTTGCCTTTGCAAGATGGCGCCCTTACCAACTGTGCAGGGCAGGCGGTATTTTCGCCTGTTTTTGAAGTGAAACAAGAAGATGTAGATATCTTTGATGCAAGATTTGCCCCCAAAGAAAAAGCTTTTCAGGAAAGCCAAAAGGAATATGAAAGAGCCTGTGCTTTGCTTGATGAATAATCAGAGCCAGTGACTTAGCTTTTATATGAGTTTTGTCATAAAAAAGGGAACCTCTGTAAAGAGGTTCCCTTTTTTAGTAGTAATTTATGCGCTTTATATAGGCTATATAAAATTTACAAATAGGGCTCGCTATTTTTCACAGCATTTGCCTTAGCTTTTGTTCACAGTTTTTCAGTGCCAATCATGTCATTGACACTGAAAAACGCCGTATAAAATTATTCACCCATTTGAATTTGTTTAATGGTGGGCAAGCTCTTAACCATTTGCAAAGCCATACGTAGCTGATTATCCAAGGCTAACTGTTCAGCCACATCTTTTGCTAAAGAGCTGGTGTCAAGCTGCGTCTCTTCTGTCTTTTTGGGGCTTTCTTTGCTATCAGGCTTATGGCCAGATTGTTTTTCTTTGTCTTGTGCCATTTTTTCCTTGGCCGCTTTTTCAGCCTTGCTCTCAATATGGTGTGACAAATCTTTTTCACGCACTATGATGCGTGCATTTTTACGATCTTCTTCGCTCATAGGTACAAAAGGTATTTCCATATCAGGCGTGATACCTACAGCCTGAATGGTGTCCCCATTGGGCGTATAGTACAAAGCAATGGTGAGCTTAAGGCCAGAGCCATCAGCCAAGGGGATAATGTTTTGCACAGATCCCTTACCAAATGTTTTTTCACCTAAAATTAAAGCACGCTTATGGTCACGCAAAGCGCCGGCCACAATTTCAGAGGCAGAGGCAGAGCCGGCATTCACAAGAACAACCACCGGCGCTGTAATATCGCTGTTTTGTTTTTTAGCTTTGTAAATACGCATGGAGTGCTTATTGCGTCCGCGGATGGATACAATATCTCCCTTGCTTAAAAATGTATCAGCCACAGACACAGCCTCATCCACAAGGCCACCGGGATTATTACGCATATCAAGCACAATACCCTTGATGGGGCCATTTTTTTGCGCGGCTTCGATGGCTTCGTTTAAATCATCGGTGGTGCGCTCAGAGAAGCGTGTTATACGTAGCCAATGATACCCTTTTTCCAATTCTTTGGCTTTTACGCTAATGAGCGGAATGGAGTCACGGGTAATGGTGACGGTTTCCGGATTATTGGAATTGGTATGTATGATGGTGAGCACTACATCAGTGCCCTTAGTGCCGCGAATACGCGAAACTACTTCTGATAAAGACAGGTCTTGGGTGCTTTCGCCATCAATGGTGAGGATAATATCTCCCGGTTGTAAACCGGCACGAAAAGCAGGGGTGTCTTCAATGGGGGAAACTACTTTTACTTGTCCATTTTCCATAGTCATTTCAATACCAATGCCAGAAAATTCACCTGAAGTGGTTTCTTGCATTTCTTCATACTCTTTAGGAGTCATGAATGTGGAATGGGGGTCAAGGTTTTCCAACATACCCTTGATAGCACCGTTAAGAAGGTCTTTGCTAGGAGTTTGGGTAACATAATGTTTTTCTACAAGCTCTAAAACTTGGCTAAAACGTTTAAGAGCATCATACATATTTTCTTCTTGGGCTACTTCTGCGGCAAAAGCAGGGGCAGCGCCCAAAGAAAGGCTTAAAAGGGTGGCACAGAGGGAACCGGAAAGTGGTCGCATGGTATCTCCAAGGTATAAAAAGTTAAAGTGATAGTACTTCGTCGACACTGAAAAACATGCAATGTACAATAAAAGTAGTATGTTGTGGTTAAATAAATATAACAAACTTTGCCAGAAATGAACGTAGGATATACGTTTTCTGGCAAAGTTTAGACATACAACGTACGTTTTTTCAGCATTAACTACTTAGATACTGCGCTAAAGAAATATTGTATGAAAAATGATATGTGCTCTTTTACGTAAAATATTTTTTTATTTGTTCTAAGTAATAAATATAAAAGTTGTCTTAACCTATTGCGTTTAATTTGTCCTTGTTAAAACTTACTAAAATAGCAAATATTATTTGTGAAATAATACAATGTTCATTAACGAATGCGAATATCAAGACCTGTTTCGCCGTATTTCAGATAACGAATGTCAGCGGGAGCCTTTTTTAGGTCTATAACAATGCGAGAGCCGCTTTTATGGTCGCCAATGCGCACATTGGAGACAAAAGCATTACTTGGTACCCCAGGTGCACGTAATTTCCATACACCATCAAGGTCAATAACAAGTCTTTCAGGCGAACTAAGACGCATGGTTGTGTATTCGGGTGTCACAGTGCTGTCTAGGCGCACTGTGGTACCGTCACCCACTTTAGATACTGTAATTCTTTTTATTACTTTGGCAACGGGTGCCTTTTTTACAGGCTCTTGCGCAAGTATGGGCAAAGTCGATTCTTTTTTGCTTGCTTCTAAGGCTTTTTGTACAGGGTCTTCTTCAACTTTGCTTTCTGCCACAGGCTTCACGGGGGCAGGAGAACTTTTTTGTTCTACGGGTGTTTCCTTAGGCGCTTGTGCAGGCGTAAGGGCTGGTACTGTTTTTGTTTCTTCAGCTACTTTTGGTGCCGGCGCTGTACTTGGAGCCAAAGGAGCTTTGGCGGGCGCTGTAGGGGCTGTGAGCGCAGGAGCTGCGGGGGCAGGAGCTACAGCCACAGGCGCTATGGGAGCAGGTTTTTCTGGGGCGCTCTGTGGGGTAACATTGGCCTGAGATGCTGCATCTGACTCACGTATTTGTTCTTGCTTTTCTGTGTCTGTACCTTGTGCAGAAAAGGGCGGTGCCACAGGGGTAGCGTATTCGTTATAGGTGATAAGAGCCATGCCAAGTAAAATAACGGCAGTGATGACAATAGCTATATTTTTATTCATATAATCTCCTGAAAGCTTTTTTTCTCATGGAAAGTATTTTACTTTTTGCTATATTATTGAAGCTGTAGCATGAATATAAGTAAAAGTAAAAGTCTCAGAGGGGGGGCAATGGCGACATTTTTTAGGAGGTGGTTTTATATAATGCTTCCATATCGTGTAAAATATATTCCCAAGCTGCCAGGGAATATTCATTGTTTTGCAAGTAAAATTGCATATAACTGCTTAAAGGTCTCAGCACTTGGGGAATTTCTTTCCAAAAATCAGCATCAGCAGTATGTTTTTTATGACGCACAGTGCTTTTTAATTGCTCGCGTAATTTTTTCCCCAATAGAAGTATATTATGACGCATATGTTGCCCGAGAACAGGATAATGGGTGCAAAAATGCGAAAATTGTTCAATGGGGTAATCTTGCATAAGGCGTTGATCTTGCAAGCGTAAATAAAACCATTTTTGCCAAAATCGTGCAAGCAGTAGGCGTGCAGAGGATTTTTCTTGACTTTGCAGGCAGGGGTTAAGGTCGTAAAATCCTTGTGTATCGTAGCCGGCACGGTATACATGCATATCGGAAAATTCTTTGGAGGCCAATGGTTGTTTTTGTAAAAGCATATGCGCTATGAGTGCGACATTTTCTGCTCGAAGTTTTTTGTGACAACGAGAAATGCCAGTACAGGCTTGCCAACAGCCCACACAAGAAAGCGCCGGTTGTATGATGTGATGCTGTAAACCCTCTCTGGGATTTTGCGAACAGCGAGGCCCTGTTTCCCAAGGGTTAACCGGCCCTAGAGATATATTTAAAATGGGCGTGTTTACCCAAGAGGCTAAGTGCATGGGGCCTGTATCCGGCGTGATGAAAAGTGCTAAATTTTGCAGTACCAGCGCCAATTGTTCAATACTGAATTTACCGCATAAAGAAGCGCCTTTAAGGCCACTGAGTTGCTCTGCTTCTTGCCCCATGGGTATGTCTTGAGGTCCACCCAAAAATAATGTTTTATAGCCTTTTCGCGTAAGATTTTTAGCCAGTTTAGCAAAAAATTCTGCCGAAGGGTGTTTTTCTTTTTCACTGGCGCCCACAAAAATACCAATGGTATTTTCATGTGGTGTAGAGGAAGTACGAAAGCTCCACGGAGGCATTTTTTTACTGCCAAGGTGGTCTAAAAGATATAAGTCACTCCAATGAAAGAGATTATATCTGTTATTATTCACAATACTTGCTCGGTACAAAGACCATTTTCCGTGTATATATGTAGTGGTATTTTGTGTATAGGCACCGTAGCGTTTTTCTGCCTCAACGCTTCCTGCCAAGTGCATGGCGTCTTCTCGATGGCTTAAATTTATAACAGTATGGTAGGCTTGCGTACGTAATTGCGCCGCAGCGGAAGGGGGAAAAAAGGTGGTTTTAGGCGCAAGAGGCATAAGTTTAGAGAAAAATACTTCTTCTGCCACAGTCCAGATGGGGCGGTCAGGATAGATATTTTGTAATAAGCCCAGAAGGGGAAAGCTTAAAATAAGATCTCCCATGCGCTGCATTTGTAATACCAATACTGGCTTTTGCATGCTGTGTGATACTCCCTACTGTGCGTTTTTCATACCGTAAATGGTACGCATATGTTGCAAGAGGCTTTGCAAGCGATGATCCCAAGTATGCTCTGCCAAAACACGCTGTCGCGCGGCAGTGGTAATGCGTTCTCTTTCCTGTGGGTGCGCTAGGTAGTGACGCACAAGGTCAGGAATTTCTTCTGGTTCTGTATAAAAAATAATTTCTTTTTGTGGTTCAAATAAGTCATCCATTTGTTCACGCCAGTCGGTGAGCACAAAGGCATTACAGGCAGGTACGTCAAAGATACGTTGATTAACAGCTCCCTTCATTTGTTTACTGGTGCAATTGAAATTAATATCCGAAAGAGGATAAAATGCTGGTAATTCACTATAATAGCTTAGAACATCATGCAGGGTGAAGGTATTTCTTTTGTGAGCGAAAATGGTGTTCCATCCGTCATCGCCCACAAGTAAAGGCGAAAAAGGAAGAATCTGCTCTACGCAAGAAGCCCTATATATGCGTGTGGCTTCCCATGTGAGTGCTGTTTCGTAGCCAAGACGATCTTCATTATGGGGCAAGGCCATGTATTGTGCATAGGTGCTTGCTTCTTGCTCTTGGAGAAATTCTGCTATGGAGCGCGTATGACTTTGGCTATAGCGACGTGCCACATGTTCAAAAGATTGTAAGAGGCTTGCCGGCAAAGGGGTTTTGCGCAGGCGTGTACTTACCTTATGCAACATGGAATTTCCCACAAAGGAAATGGGGCTTTTCCAAGAGGCTTTTCCCTTGGTGTTGGGGCAAAAAAGATGTGGATTTGTGCCTAAGGGAAGGTAGGCTACATGTTCAAAGCCCATGCTGTGTAAGGAATCTATATTATCAAAATCCCATGTAAAAATAGTAACCCACGGGCTTTTTAGCTTTTCGTATAAATGTACAATAAGGTGTGGATTGTCCACAAACCAAGAAGCTAATGGAAGTTGTAATTGTTCCAAAAGCTCCATAAGAATACCTTCGCGATCTACACCAAGGTGATTGAGCGTAAGTAAACAATCGGGCTGAAACTCCACCACAGCAGAGAGAAATTGTTCTATGAAGGCATTACTGGCAACGCTTTCATCGGGCACTGTGAGTAAGGTGTGCTCAATGCCTAATCTTTCACATGCCGATGCCAATTCGCCCATGAGGAAATATTTACTGGTAATAAGTAAGAGGCGTGGTTTTTGCGTGGCAAAGCGCGGTTTACGCACTTTTTCCCAAAGATTAAATTGCTGATTAGCTTCTAGATGCTTACGCACTATGCCATACCATTCTTTATCTAGACGTTGATAAAAAGGATGTACTATAGGCGCAAATGAGAGGCAATTATGCTCTTTTTGCCAAGTAGTGAGCGCACGTAAAGCATCTTGTGTCTCACTATTTGGAGTAAGGTTTAGCCAAAAAACTTGCTGCCATTGTTCAGGGCTTACATGAGCGCGTACTTCTTCTTGTACTTTACTAAGCTCTTGTATATCAATTTCTTTGTCCACCACGGCCACAGGGCCACGGTGCGTGCGTAAAAGTTCCTTTAGGGCATGGCCAAGGCCTGCGCCTAAAAAAACAGGCAAGGTGTTGGTAAAGTCTTTGTCTTGCACAATACGCAACTCACGCGCTGCGCCGCCTGTGCCTAAGAGTTGTAAAGAGCCCCCTTGTGGGCGTTGTACAATAATATCAAGATTTGTATCGGGCAAGGTAAGTAAGGATGCTCTATTCATGTTTTTGTGAGGGGCTATAGGGTGAGCAAATGATGTCGTTGTTTTGAAGCGAAAAAACAACACTGTTGCAAGGCTTGTCTATGCGTATATAGGCTTGTCCTATGGCAATTTCCACGCCAGCATGTACAGTGCCCATGACTACAAGCTTGCAGTGACCAATATGTTCTTCATTCCACTGTAAATGTTCCCAAATATGATTACGTGCTTGTAATAATTTTGCATTTTTCTGCTGGGCTTGATAAAGTTTTCGGCTAAGTTCATTAACTTGCGGCGCTAAATGGCCAGCCACAGCAGTAAGGTGCTGCATCTCGTGTGCTAATGTGTTGAGATGTGCATCTATTTTTTCAAGTTTTCTAATATGCATGGGATCATAGCCAAGAAAAATACGTGTGGGCACAGCGGCCGAATTACCTACATTTTCTGCCACAAAAACGCCTTGAAGGCCGTGTATGGTGCCTCCCACAAGTCGCCCTTTAATAAGGGTATTACGTGCAGCGTACAGGGTAGAGTGCATACAATTTTTTTCAATAATAATATTGCCATGGCAAAGAGCTTCTGTTTTTTCTAAAAAAGCCATGCGCATATCTTTTTGCGCCGCAAGCAGGCAGTGTCTTCCTGCGCCGCCGCGTATGCCTCCCATAATATGTAAGGCTTTTTGCGCGCGTACAATGCCCCCTTCCACCATGCCGCTTATAAGAACATTTTTCCCATGCACTTCAAAACCGGCGCGTACATTACCATTTATGGCTGTGTCACCGTTAAATACAATATTTCCCGTTTGAAAACACACATCGGAATGCACTTTGAGTACAGGGGAGACGCATATTTTATCATTTATATAAGCTACATATCCATTTTTACTGGCGAGTAAGCGCAAGGCATTGTCAGGGTCTGCATGGGTATTTTCTCCTGCTGGGAAAACAGGGTGCGAAAGCACATAACGTGGTTCTCTTTCTTTGGCAGCAGCAAAAGGAATAATCTCTGCCAGTAATTGCCCTTCGTGTACATTTTGGACAAAGCCAAGGTTGTGCAAATTTTTTTTAGCACCTGGGGTAGGAGTTAAACGACGTTGGTTTACGTGGGGGTCAAAATAGTGTTGTAAATACCAAGTCACAAAAACCTCCAAAGTACTTTTATGAATATAAAAAAGCGTTGTAAGAGGCTATTGCGCTTTATAAAGTTGCGGAAAAAGCTCTTCGCTGTCTAGCATAATGGTCACAGGCCCCCAGTTGGAAAGCTCCACGTCCATTTGGGCGCCAAATATGCCGGAGAATACACGAGAAGGAAGGTGTACGTCAACGTCATGTACCCATTGGCTAAAAAGCTTCTCTGCCACAGCAGGGGCGGTGGCCTGAAGAAAATCTGGTCGACGCCCTTGCTTGCACTGTGCGTATAAAGTGAATTGTGAAACAAAAAGAATTTCGCCGCCAAAATCACAAACATTACTTTGAAATTTATGGGCTGTTTCTGGGGTTGAACCGGGAAAAATTCGCAAATGCAAAAGTTTTTCCATGCACGATGTCCAGATTTTTGTTTGCGGTAATTGCGCATGGTCTTGGTTTCCAAAACCCACAAAAACCAATAAGCCTTGTTGAATGCTGGCTACTTGTGCATTATCCACATGCACAGAGGCATGGTGAACCCTTTGTATGAGCAAACGCATATTATTTTTCCTTAGCTTCTTTATGTTCTTCTGGCATGGACTGCACTTGCACTGCATTTTCTTGTGTTCCATCTTCTTGTGCAGATGCTATTGCTTTGCTTTCTTCTTCTTCGCGTAGCACACGGCGCAACACTTTCCCTACTATGGTTTTAGGAAGGGATTCGCGAAACTCCACAGCGCGCGGTACTTTATACGAGGCAAGTTTACTACGACACCAAGCCGTGACTTCTGCACGGGTCATGGTGGTTTCGGGTTTGAGCACAATGAATACCTTTATACTTTCGCCGCGTGTTTCATCTTCCACACCCACGGCCACTGCTTCTAAAATATGCGGATGCTCAAGTAAAACCTCGTCAATTTCGCGTGGGTACACATTATAGCCCGCCACGATAATCATATCTTTTTTGCGATCCATAATATGAAAATAGCCTTGCTCATCCATGGTGGCAAGATCACCCGTATAAAGCCAGCCATTACGCAAGGCTGAGGCTGTCTCATCTGGCTTATTCCAATAGCCTGACATGACTTGTGGCCCTCGAATGATAAGTTCTCCTAACTTTCCTGCGGGTAGGGTAAGGCTACCGGCTTCATTGTCCACAATGCGCGCTTCCGTGCTGGGCAAGGGAAGACCTATGGAACCCATTTTTTGATTTTTAGGCGTCAGGGGGTTGATATGTGTGATGGGGGAAGCCTCGGTGAGGCCATAGCCTTCAACAATGGTGGCACCGGTAAGCTCTTGAAAACGACGAAAATGCTCTACAGGGAGAGGAGCTGAGCCTGATATACATAACTTAATACAGCTTAAGTCGTATGATGCTAAATTTTTTTGTTGCATCAAAGAAGCGTAAACGGAAGGCGCTCCGGGAAAAATGGTGGGTTTGTGTTTTTTTATGAGCTTAAGCACATCTTGTGGGACATAGCGGGGCAAGGGGAGAATGCAAGCACACAAAGCTGTGGGAATGATAAGCCCTACAGAAAGCCCGTATACGTGAAAAAAAGGTAAAATGGAAACAAAGCTTTGTTTCTTTTGTGCAAACTTTTGAATTACTGCAATAATTTGTGCACAGTTACTGCCTATGTTTTTATGGGTGAGCATGACGCCCTTGGGCAAGCCCGTGGTGCCGCCGGTGTACTGCAACAAAGCTATGGTATCGCCGTTAACGTGCCCTTGCGCGCTGTATCTTTTGCGTGTGCTTATAATATCTTTCCATGTAAAAATATTCGTATCATGGGGAATTTGTATGTGTTTTCCTTCCCTTGTCTGTCTAAAGCTGTACAGCCAATTTAAAGGAAAAGAAAGAGCGTCGGCAATGCTGGTAATAATAAACTTTTCAATGGGGAGGCGTGCGCGCAGTGCAGCTATTTTAGGCCAGAGCAAATCAAGCATGATAAGATGTTTGGCGCCGGAGTCATGCAAAAGGAGAATGATTTCTTTCTCCATATACAAAGGATTCACCATAACAACTATGCCGCCAGCTTTCATAACGCCCCAAAAAGCTATAATAGCTTGAGGAACATTAGGGAGCATTATGGCCACACGATCACCGTGATTTACCCCCATAAGGCGTAGCGAAGCCGCTAAATTTTCTGCTTTTTGTTGCAGTTGTGCATAGGTAATTTTTGTATTTTGAAAAACACAGGCAGGGGCATTTGGTGTTTTTTCTGCCGCTGCATCTAGGAGTGAAAAAAGGGGCTCTTCAAAAGCAGAAATAGTTGAAGGCACACCATCATCATACTGTTTAAACCAAGGAGTTTCATACTGCACGGCAGCTATACAATGTTTCTCTTTCATATCTAAACCCCTTAAAGATAGAATTATGTAAGTATAAAACCGTTGACTAAAGCTACAGCTTTGATGCCAGCCCCTTCTCCTGTGAAGCCTAAGCCTTCTTCTGTGGTGGCTTTTACATTAACGTATGCCAAGGGGAGAGAGAGAAGATGGGCAATATTTTTTTGAATGGCAACGCGCTGTGGCCCCACCTTGGGTTTTTGCGTAATGATGGTTACGTCCACATGTTGTATTTGTAACCCTTTTTCCGCTGTGAGGCGCAAGACTTCTTGTAAGAGTACGGCCGAGTCTGCGTTGCTATAACTATCTGATGTATCAGGAAAATGCAAGCCAATATCGCCAAGAGATGTGGCCCCAAGCAAAGCATCCATGAGGGCGTGTAAAAGAACATCACCATCAGAGTGTGCCAGCACTTCCATGGCACCGTCCATGCGAACGCCGCCTAATTTGAGGGGGCGCTCCTTACCTGTGCGTTTGGCTTGTGCGCCACTGGGGGCAAAGCGATGTACGTCATAACCAAAACCAGAACAGGGACGGGGTAAGGTAGTTTCTTGTAATTTCATAAGATCATTTTCATGGGTAATTTTACAATTTTCCGCATCACCTTCCACCATATGCACAGCATGACCACATTTTTCTAAAATACTGGCATCATCGGTGACTTCAAAATCTTCTGCCTTGGCTTGGATATGCGCTTTTTCCAAAATATGGCGGTCAAAACCTTGCGGCGTTTGCACTGTAAAAAGCGTGCTGCGGTCAGGGGTGTGTACGACAACATTGGCCTGAATTTCTTTTACTGTATCGGTCAAGGGAAGTGCGGGAATAACTCCCAAAGCTCCTTGTTGCAAGGAGTGATGCACCCTTTGGATAAGGGCGGGCGTCACAAAGGGGCGCGCGGCATCATGCACAAAAACATGGGTACACTCAGGGGGAAGGGCTTGCAAGCCGCAAAATACGGAATCCTGCCGACGGGCACCGCCAGCCACAGCTTTCCACTGCACATGTAAGGAGTTTTGTTCTTCCAAAGTTTGAAGAAAGCTTTGCTCTTGCGTAAGTTTTTCTTCAGGAAAGACAAAAATAATGCCCTTTAGGGCGGCGTGACGGGCAAAAATTTGTGCAGCGTGGAGATAAAGGGGTTTACCTGCATAAGATAAAAATTGCTTAGCTGTGCCCTTGGTATGCGCACTTAAGCGCGAACCAGAGCCAGCCGCCAACAAAATGCACCACGTGTGCAAAGGACGTGTAAAAGATGTTGTCATAATTTTTTAGTACAAGAGTCGGACTATAAGCCGGGTTCTGTCTCTGCCTTATGGCAGGAGGCCGCCATTAGTCTAGGAATGCAATTACTCACATTCTCCAGCAACCTACCCGAAAGGTAAGACCGGGCCGGTCACCTTTCCTATTTGGTCTTGCTCCGAGTGGGGCTTGCCTAGCTTACTGTGTCACCACAATAACTGGTGAGCTTTTACCTCACCCTTTCACCCTTACCTCTTACGAGGCGGTCTGCTCTCTGTTGCGCTTGCCAAAGGTTACCCTTCCTGGGAGTTACCCAGCACTCTGCCCTGTGGAGCCCGGACTTTCCTCCCCGTACTTTGCAGTACGCAGCGGCGGCCCGTCCAACTCTTGTAAAGTTAGATAGTCGTTATACGCTTATTACGCATCTTCATTAAAGAATTTAAATTTAGGAGCAGCCGGAGCTTGTTCCACTATAGTTTCTGCTTCTGGGCGTTTGAAGTGTTCGCACCAGTACACAAGTCTTTGACAATTGGGGCAGGAAAGAATTTGTTGCCCGCGTTGTAATTCAATAAAAGACTGTGGCGGAATGGAGATGTTACATCCGCTACAAATGCCGGCTTCTACTGGCACAATAACGGGATGGTCTAAACGATGACGAATAAATTCATAGCGTTGAAATACGGGGGCAGGTACTTCACTGCCGGCATTGGAGCGGTCGGCCTCTAAGGTAGAAAGTTTGCCTTCAGCTTTATCAATGCGTTCTTGTAAGCCTTCACGACGTACTTCAAGTTCTGCTTTAAGTGCAAGATAATCTCTATCGATTTCGGCCAAAGCTTCCTCTTGAAGTTGCATTTCCTCTTGAAGAGCTACTTTTTCTTCTTCACGAGTGCGGTTTTGCTTTTCCATGCTGTCCATTTCGCGCATCATGGCATGGTATTCACGCTGATTGCTTACTTGAGCCAATTTATTTTTGCTTTTTTTGATATTGGTCACGTCATTTTCAATATCAAAAGAAATACGTTTTTGTTGCTCTTGAATGTGGGTAACTTTTTCCACAACTTTATTACGTTTTTCTTCGGCACTGCCAAAACGCTCTTCAAGGCTTCTTAGCTCAAGGGGGGCTTTTTTTAATTCTTGTTTTACAGCATATATGGCATCGTCAACCTTTTGCAGCTCCAGCAATTGTTCGATTTGTTTTAAATAGACATTCATATTTTTCTCCTTTAATGGATCAATTTTCTAAAGAGCAGGGGAGTGTTGTGCTGGGCGCAAAGGCGATATTGAAGGCACAAATTCCACATGTACTGCTGGTAAAACTTTTGTAAGCACGGTGCTAAACTCTTGCATCATAATTTCTTCAAGGCTGTGATGCCCCACATCCAAGGTGCAAAGAGGGCTTTCTAAGGCGCTATGATACTTCACATCGCCGGTAATAAAAATATCTGCCTCAAGCGCATGCGCTTTAGCCATGAAGGAAGATCCAGAGCCTGTACAATAGGCTATACGTTTTATCCTAACCGGTTGTTGTCCACAGAGCATGGCTCCCTCAAGGGGGATATGTTTTTTTAAGGTTTCTAAAAGGGCTGTGAAAGAAATTTCCTTGGGCAAATTGCCCACAAGGCCATAACCAAACTCATGGGGTTGGCAATTTTCATCATCGGTAATACACACACTTTCAAGAACTTTTACTTTACGCAAAGCTAAAGCTCTTGCTAGCCAACCTGCTGGCCCGTCGCCATTAACATCCAGTGATGTATGGGCGGCGTATAAGCTTACATCATGAGTCAGTAATAAGCGCAAACTTTCATGGTAGCCATCAAGTTTATTGGGCAAACGCCCCTGCATTAGCAAAGGGTGGTGTGAAATAATGCATTGAGCACCCTTTTCAATGGCATCACGTATACTTTGTGGTGTTGGGTCAAGGCAGAGGGCAAGATGGGTAATATCTTGCTTGTGAGAAGCTACCTGAATACCACAATTGTCCCAAGAGGCCGCAAATTGTGGCGGCGCAATTTTTTCAACTAGATTAATAATTTCAGATAGTTTCATGGCTTTAACCTCAAATAATAAGGTGCTTTACTGTTTGTGGCAGATAAAGCACCCTGATAAGTATATTAAAACGCCCTTGCGACATGCGTATCACATGGGCGTTTTTCTGTTTTTTGTCAAGTTTTTTCTCATGCCCATACAGGAAGTAATTAAGGCAAAGGTATTGCTTTAATTAAGAAATAGCATTTTCCCGCAAATGTTTAATGGCATTTACAAAAAGCAAAGTCCCAGGAGCTGCCACTTCGCCGCGTGTCCAACCAGGATGGTTACTCACATGGTGAAATGCTTCGGGGTGTGGCATAAGACCAAGCACACGGCCGGTAACATCGGTAAGTCCTGCAATGCCAAGGGGGGAACCATTGGGGTTTGCGGGGTACTCTTGTGTTATTTCTTTGCTGGTGGGGTCTATATATTGTAGGGCGATGAGGTTTTCATCTTGTAAACGCTGTAAACAAGCTGCATCTACAGGAATAATTTTGCCTTCACCGTGACGCACGGGGGAAGAAACAAATTCTAAGCCCTTAGTGAATACGCAAGGACTTTGTGTATTTACTTTCATTTCAATCCAGCGATCTTCGTAACGTGCAGAATCATTGTGGCCAAGAGTGACGTGACGCACAAAGCGTTCTCCATCAAAGCATGGCAAAAGACCAAGCTTTACCAGAAGCTGAAACCCATTACAGATACCAAGCACAAGCTTACCGTCATCTAAAAATTCTTTTAAATGTGTCAGTAGAGGAGTGCCATTTTTATCTTCAAGATGTCGCCAACGCATGCTGGCGGCGTGGGCTGCACCAAGGTCATCACCATCTAAAAATCCACCGGGGAAAACAAGAAAATGATAATCTTTAAGTTTTACCTTGGCATTAACAATATCTGCAAAGTGCACCACATCGGCTTTATCTGCTCCAGCAAGACGGGCTGTGTGCGCTGTTTCCATGTGTGAGTTGGTGCCGTATCCGGTGATAACCAGTGTGTTTACTGCGCCCATGAAGTATGGTCTCCTCTTTATACTGTGTTCACAGACCAAAAGAAAATTTCTTATCATTATTGATGCAGAAAAAATCAAATGGCATATTTACTTTCTTTAGGCTTTGTTTAGCCTAAAAGAGGGCTTTTAGGCAATACTTTATATTTATTAAGAAAAAAGATGTAATAAGTTGATTTTATTCAAATTATACTATAAAAGCTGTATTTTGAGCTCCCTAGGGAGCTTTGGAAAAAGCAATTTTTTTTTACTAAGGTAATTTGCCATTGTGACATTATTAGTGTAGAAGAATTTTGTTGAGATGCATAGTGCTTTTTTACACAGCTTCATTTGCGAGAACTATTGAAAAAGCTTCCTCTGCTACGTCAGTAATTCGTAAAGTTCATAGCCGCTTTATGTAAGTGTTTTTCTTACATAAAAACAGTCGTCTTGGGCGGCTCAATACCGTATTTTATTTTTTTATGGCATGCCTAGTTCAGCGCATGGGCTTTGTTTTGGCTTATAAAAGGTGTCGTATGGTTTTTTGTGTTATGGTTTTTACGGTAAGATAGATAAAGAAACATAATAGGTTGGAAACATGAAAACAAAATTTATTTTTGTTACGGGTGGCGTACTTTCATCCCTTGGTAAAGGGCTTGCGGCTGCTTCTTTAGGCGCACTTTTGCAAACGCGTGGTCTTTCAGTGACCATACAAAAGCTTGACCCCTACATCAATGTGGACCCAGGCACCATGAATCCTTTCCAGCACGGGGAAGTGTTTGTTACCGATGATGGCGCAGAAACAGATCTCGACCTTGGCCACTATGAGCGCTATCTTGGTGTGCCCATGTCACGTAAGAACAATACAACTTCTGGCGCCATTTATAACCGCGTTATTGCTAAAGAAAGACGTGGTGATTATCTTGGCGGTACTGTGCAAGTTATTCCGCATATTACCGATGAAATTAAACGCTCTGTGCTTTCCCTTGCCGAAGGCAAAAATGCTCCTGATGTGGCCATTATTGAAATAGGTGGCACCGTGGGGGATATTGAAGGCTTGCCTTTCCTTGAGGCCATTCGTCAGCTTAAGTCTGAAATTGGTCGTGATAATTGCATTAATATTCACTTAACGTTGGTACCATATCTTGCTTCTGCAGGTGAACACAAAACCAAGCCCACACAGCATAGCGTAAAAGAATTGCTTTCCATCGGCATTCAGCCTGATATTATCTTATGTCGTTGTGAGCAAGCCATTGCTGAAGAGCTTAAGCGTAAAATTGCTCTCTTTTGTAATGTGGACCAAGATGCTGTATTCTCTTCGGTGGATGTAAAAAATATTTATGAAGTGCCTTTGAAGTTTTATGAAGAGGGCTTTGATCAAAAAGTGGCTATTATGTTGCAGCTTCCTGCACGTAATGCTAATCTTGAAGCGTGGAAAAAGCTGGTATATGACTGTGCCAACCCAAAAGGCAGTGTGACCATTGCCATTGTTGGTAAGTATGTGGAGCTAAAAGAAGCTTATAAAAGCTTGCATGAAGCGCTTATTCACGGTGGCATAGCCAATGGCGTGCAAGTGGAATTGCGTTATGTTAATTCTGAAGAAATTACAGAAGAGTGTGTAAGCAAGGCTTTGCAAGGCTGTCATGGTGTTCTTGTGCCTGGCGGTTTTGGGTATCGCGGTGTGGAAGGAAAGATTGCTTCCATTAAATATGCACGTGAAAAGCAAGTACCTTTCTTTGGTATTTGTCTTGGTATGCAATGTGTTGTCATTGAGTATGCTCGTAATGTGGCGGGTATTGAAGATGCTAACTCAGAAGAATTTGCCGCTGACTGCACTAATAAGGTTGTGTACTGGATGAGCGAATGGGTAGACCCTGTCACCGGTAAAAAAGAACGTCGCCATGTGGATAGTGACCTTGGTGGTACCATGCGTCTTGGCTCTTATGAATGTACCTTGGAAGAAGGGAGCCATGCACATGCTGCCTATGGCAAGAAACTCATTCAGGAAAGACATAGACATCGTTATGAATTTAATAACGATTACTTGGATGTATTGCGCCAGAATGGTTTATCCTTCAGTGGTATGTCGCCTGATAACAGTTTGGTAGAAATTGTAGAAATACCTGAACATCCTTGGTTTGTGGCATGTCAGTTCCACCCAGAATTTAAATCTACTCCCATGCAAGCGCATCCACTTTTCCGTGGGTTCATTGCAGCTACCAAGAAACAAGCAAAGATTTAATTCTAATAAAATAAGCCAGAATTTATTTCTGGCGGCCGCAAAGTGATATTTTGAGCGAGCGTGTCTTGCTTAAGAACACGTGGAAACATGTTTTTAAGCATCATTATACTAGAAAAGGGGAAGAGCTTTTATGAGCTTTTCCCCTTTGTTTATAAGCGATGTAAGGTATATTCAAATTTACGCAGTATATGTGCCGGTGTATGTGCCCGTATATGTGCCTGTGTATGTAGACTTTGTAATAGTAGGGTATTAATCGCCGCCACCATCACCGCCGCCACCCCCATCTCCACCGCCGCCGCCGTCACTACTACCACCGCTGTCACCATCATCATCCCAACTGTCTCGTGCATCATCTCTGCGGTGACGTACGCCATCACCGGGGTCATGCCCGCTGGTTCTATCGTCATAATAGGACTTTTCACCCTTTCGAGAGCGGGATTTATTACGCCTTGCTTTTATGAGGGTTCGTAGCATGAAAACAATAAGGTGGAAGAAAAAAAGTATGGGTAACAAAAAGGAAAGACCAAAAATACCGCTTACGTAATAAGTAAATACTATAAGCAAAATATAGATGATGTATAATAGTATCATGATGTCCTCTGTAAAAATGATTTATATGTTACGCGAGGTATTTTTATATAGTCGATGCTTAAAAACGTGTTTCCACACGTTTTTAAGAAAGGCACGCTCACT
>CAYJNA010000026.1:0-25981 GCA_964371225.1 uncultured Desulfovibrionaceae bacterium | reverse complement strand
TCATTTGGACAGGCAACTACAACTAGTTTATTTCTTATGTAGCTTCATTGTTTAGTTTAGCAGGATTCATTTGGACAGGCAACTACAACAAAATACACCAATTCAAAAATACATTGTTTAGTTTAGCAGGATTCATTTGGACAGGCAACTACAACTAGATGCTGAAAGAAGAGAATTTTTTGAAAAGTTTAGCAGGATTCATTTGGACAGGCAACTACAACGGCCTGCGTTTTCTATATCCTGCGCAGTAAAGTTTAGCAGGATTCATTTGGACAGGCAACTACAACATGACCAGTTAAATCTATGTAACTTCCCATAGTTTAGCAGGATTCATTTGGACAGGCAACTACAACTTGTGAGGGTTCAGTTCCAACCGAGCTTGGAGTTTAGCAGGATTCATTTGGACAGGCAACTACAACAGTGAAAATGGAAGGTACTACACTGTGGACAAGTTTAGCAGGATTCATTTGGACAGGCAACTACAACACGGTTACAATAGTATCAAGCGTGGAAGCAAGTTTAGCAGGATTCATTTGGACAGGCAACTACAACCGCGCACAGATAGAATGAGTAAGCAGCAAGCATGTCTTTCGTTGTTTTCCTCTGAAAAAGAGAGCTATGGAGGCGACTTGATTGCGGGGAAAGGTGTACCAAAAGTGTACCACTAATGCCAAATTTAATACAAATATTATTTTCCAATTAAATTCTAGGCCAAAATAAAAGGGCTTCACATTTCTGTAAAGCCCCTAAATTATCATTTAACATGGCGGAGAGGGTGGGATTCGAACCCACGTATCGGTTTAACCCGATAACTCGATTTCGAGTCGAGCGCGTTACGGCCGGGCTTCGCTACCTCTCCGCGTGGTGCACAGTCTTTTTAGCCCCAAGTAGGGCAGGGGTCAAGGGAAAAGAGCAAAACTTGTTTTTACGTTTACTTTTGTGTTTTTGTAATACGAGAGCATTTTTCACTGACAAATTTTCATATGCCGATAGAATACTTTTTTTCAAGGGTAAAAAATCTATTGTATAAAACCAAAAAAATTCTTTAACTATTTGATAATATAGCTATAAAAATATTTATATGCTTTTTTTATTTTTTCCCATGAAGACAAGACTTGCACCTTGAAGAAGTTTGAGCGATACTACATTTTTGCCAAGGTTGGCTTATTGCGTAATAAGGGCAGTGAGCTTTCTTTAACATCAATAAAAAAGATTACTTAGGCCATTGTGCCGTAATTATTATAGCATTACGAAGAGGATAGTATGAAAAAAATCAATAAAGTTGTACTTGCGTATTCTGGTGGGCTTGACACTTCCGTTATTTTAAAGTGGCTTATAGAAACCTATAATTGTGAAGTCATCACCATGACAGCAGACCTTGGGCAAAGTGAAGACTTGTCAGGTGTGGAAGAAAAAGCCCTTAAAACAGGCGCGTCTAAAGCTTATGTAGAAGATTTGCGTGAAGAGTTTGCCCGCGATTATGTTTTCCCCATGATGCGCGCTTGTGGTCTTTATGAAAGCCGTTATTTGCTTGGTACGGCCATTGCTCGTCCTCTTATTGCCAAACGCCTTGTGGAAATTGCTCGTAAAGAAGGTGCCGATGCTGTAGCCCATGGCGCCACAGGTAAGGGTAATGACCAAGTACGTTTTGAATTTTCTGTTAATGCTCTTGCTCCTGACATTCGTGTTATTGCACCTTGGCGCGAGTGGGATTTAATGTCTCGCACGGCGTTGAATGCTTTTGCTGATAAGCACGGTATTCCCATTTCTTCTGAAGCAAAACGCTACAGCATGGATGAAAATATGTTGCATTGCAGCTTTGAAGGTTCTGAATTGGAAGATCCGGGCGCCGAGCCAGACGCTTCTTGCTATCGTTTGTGCGTGCCCATGGAACAAGCCCCTGATACCCCAGAAATTATCACCATTGGTTTTGAGCGTGGTAATCCCGTGGCTTTAAATGGTGAAACCATGTCTCCTGCCACCATTATTAAACATTTAAATGCCCTTGGTGCCAAACATGGCATAGGTCGTTTAGATATGGTAGAAAATCGCGTGGTAGGCATGAAGTGCCGCGGCGTGTATGAAACTCCGGGGGGCACCATTTTATATACTGCGCATCGCGATATGGAAGGCCTTTGCCTTGATCGTGAAGTGCTTGCCACCCGTGACTTACTGGTACCGCGTTATTCCACCACCATTTATGATGGTTTTTGGTTTGCGCCAGAGCGTGAAGTTATGCAAGCGCTTATGGATAAGGCACAAGAATTTGTTACCGGTACCGTTACCTTAAAGTTATACAAAGGTAATGCTTGGCCCATTAGCCGTACTTCGCCTTATAGCTTGTTCTCCCATGACCTTGCTACTTTTGAAGAAGCTGACGAAGCTTCTTATGACCATAAAGATGCTGCTGGCTTTATTCGCCTTGATGGTTTGCGCTTGCGTACCATTGCTGGCATGAAGCAAAAAATGAACTTAAAGTAAAAGATAAATAGAGAAGAGATATTTATGTCTAAAAATACATCTTGGGGCGGACGTTTTTCTCAAGGGCCGGAGGAGGCCGTAGCTGCTTACACTGAATCCTGCTCGTATGATCAGGCCTTATATGCGCACGATATTGCAGGTTCTAAAGCCCATGCGCGCATGTTGGGGCGTCAGGGTATTTTGACTGCAGAAGAAGCGCAAAGTCTTGTGCAGGGTCTTGATGCTGTGCAAGAGGAGATTGAAGCGGGGAAGTTTGCATGGAAAACCTCTCTGGAAGATGTACACATGAATATTGAATCTCGCTTGACGGAACTTGTGGGAGACGTGGGCAAGAAGCTCCATACTGGGCGTAGTCGTAACGACCAAGTGGGTCTTGCCTTTCGTCTCTTTGTTTCCGATAGTATGCGTGAATGGCAACGTTTAACCCGTGAACTGGTGGCGGTATTTGTTAAACGTGCTGCAGAGCATCAAGAAACTATTCTTCCTGGCTATACTCATTTACAGCCAGCACAACCGGTAAGCCTTGCACAACATATGTTGGCGTATGCGTGGATGTTTACAAGAGATAATGCCCGTATGCAGGAATGCGAAAAGCGCGTACGCATTTCCCCATTGGGCGCCGCCGCTCTTGCTGGTACCACCTATAATCTTGACCCGCACTCTGTGGCTCAAGAGTTAGATATGTATGGTGTTTTTCATAATTCCATGGATGCTGTGGCCGATAGAGATTTTTTGGCTGAGGCGCTTTTTACAGCTTCATGCACCATGATGCATCTATCTCGTTTTTGTGAAGAAATACTTATTTGGGCTAACCCTGCTTTTGGCTTTATCAAATTGCCCGATGGCTATGCCACAGGATCTTCCATTATGCCGCAAAAGAAAAATCCTGATGTGGCAGAACTTATGCGTGGTAAGGTGGGGCGTGTGTATGGTAGCTTAACAGCCATGCTCACTACGTTAAAAGGCTTACCTTTGACGTACAATAGGGATTTACAAGAAGACAAAGAGCCCTTTTTAGATGCAGATAAAACCTTACGTGCTTCCCTTGTGCTTATGGCAGGCATGTTAGACGCGCTTACGTTTCGTACGGATCGCATGTACGCTGCTTGTAAAGCAGGTTTTTTGAACGCCACTGAGCTGGCTGACTATCTTGTGGGTAAGGGTATTCCCTTTCGTGAAGCGCATCATATCACCGGTGCTGCTGTGGCTTTGGCTGAACAAGAAGGTAAGGGCTTAGAAGATGTAGAGCTAGCCGCTTTGCAAGGTATTTGTGGACATATTGATGAAGATGTGTACGCTATTTTAGATTATAAAGCCGCCGTATTACGACGTAATACGCATGGCGGCACTGGGCCAAAGTCTGTAGAAAAGCAGCTTGTGGATATACAAGCATGGCTTGAGGCAGGTAAAGCCTAGTCGATTTATGAGGTAAGAGTGCTACAGAAAAAAATTTATAGGCAATGTCTTTGGCGTTCGTGGAGTGTGGGCTCAGCCATGTCCACACATCACATGCAGCGCGTGGGCTTATTGTATGCTTTAGACCCCGCTCTTCGGGCACTCTATGCGGGGACGGATGATTTGCGTCTGGCACGTCAGCGTTATTTACAAAATGTACGTACACATACGGTGATGGCACCCTTACTTGTGGGTGTATTTATTGCTTTGGAAGAGCAAGTGGCGCAGCATAAGGTTCCGGCTAAAGTTTTACAAAGTCTTTTGCATACCACGGCAACGACGCTTTCTGCCATAGGGGATTCTTTTTTTAGCGGTACATATCTTGTTTTTTGGGCTTTAGGTTGTTTTTTATGCTTTCTTTATGGTGTACCCTTGGGCAGTTTAGAAAGTAGCTTAGTGCAAGAAAATCTTGTTATTTGGCCTGTTTTACTTTGGACAGGCTTTTTGCTTGCTCTTGTAACTGTCTTCCGTGTATATACCTTTTATCTAGGGGTACACAAAGGGATTGCCGCATTACAAATGCTTGGAAAGCTCAACCTTATAAATTGGGCAGAGCGTATTAAAGTGTGCAATGCTGTACTTATAGCTTGTATTTTTGCCAAAATGACCGATGGGGAAACAGTATTTTTTTGGGGTAATGAAGTATGGGGTTTAGCATCCATGTTATGCGCTATTTTACTTATAAAAAAGGCACATACACCCCGTATAGCTTTGATATGTCTATTTTTTCTGGTGATGTTTTTGCAGAGCACTGTAAGCACTGTGTAAGCATATGAGCATGAAAACATAAGGAGGTTGTGATGGGTTTAGCATTTGAACATACAGAACATGGCCTTCGTTATGGTATAAAGCTTCATTCTCCTTTAGGTTTACATGCAAGGCCAGCGGCTTTATTGGCGCAAGAAGTGCAAGTTTTTAAAGCAACAATAGCGGTGCAATGCGGTAAGCGTAAAGCAGACGCAAGAAGCATCTTAGATTTACTTACCTTGGGCGCAGTGTCGGGGAGTGAGCTTTTATTCTACGCCAATGGCGATGAAGCCGAAGCTTGTCTCACTCGAATAGCAGAACTTTTTTCTACAGGATTTAAGGAGTAATTATGGCACGTTCGCAACTTTTTGGCACCCCTGTTGCTCCTGGTATTGCCATTGGTAAAATTGTACGTACACATCAGGAAGCGCATGTGGAAGAGCGTTTTATTGCTCCGGAAGAAATTACCGGAGAAATTGAAAAATTACGTGCTGCCACGGTGCATGTGTATGAAGATTTACGTGCTAGCCAAGAAAATATGCGCGGTGAAATGGCAGAGCATAGTAGCATTATACGCACGCATATTATGATTAGTAAGGATCCGCGTTTGTTAGATGATGCGGAAGAATTTGTGCGCACACAAAGATTGTGCGCACCTTGGGCTTTGCAAAAAGCTATAGATGCCTTGTGTGCGGCTTTTTTAGATATTGATGACCCTTACCTTCAAGAACGTGCTTTAGACTTACGTGCCGTGGGTTTGCGTTTGCAATGTCGCCTAGCGGGAAAAGAGTATGTGCCCATGGTAGGGGATGCACCGCGTGTGCATATGGCAGAAGATTTATCGCCTGTGGATACCTTAGATTTACCGGCTGATCGCATTCTGGCTCTTGTGATGGCGGAAGGCGGTGTTACATCACATACAGCTATTTTAGCGCGTTCTTTACGTATTCCTGCTGTGGTGGGGGTTACCGGTATTTTAGACATAGCCAAGGAAGGGGATTTAGTCATTGTGGACGCACTTCAAGGGTGTGTTTATATTGCCCCTGACGAGCAAGAGCTTGAACTCTATCATCAAAAGCGTGTAGAGTATGCCGCTTGGGTGGATAGTGTACGCCAAAGTGCCGTCATGCCAGCTGAAACAGGCGACGCTGTACGTGTGGAAGTGCAAGCGAATCTTGAACGTGCTAGCGAAGTGGAAAATATTACACAGCATGGTGCTGAAGGCATTGGCTTATACCGCACTGAATTTGCATATTTACGCCATAGAAAATTGCCCACAGAAGAGCAATTGTACAATGAATACAGCGCGGTGGTAAAACAAGTATATCCGCAACGTGTTGTTTTTCGTGTGCTTGATGTGGGTGCTGACAAAATGCTGGACACGCATAGCACAATTAAAGAAGCAAATCCCGCACTGGGCTTACGCGGCATTCGTTTTTGCTTGCGACATAAATTGCTTATACAAACACAATTTCGTGCCTTATTGCGTGCGGCACAGCATGGGAATATGGCCATTATGCTACCCATGATTTCTTGTCTTGAAGAGGTACATGCCGTTAAAGAAATGCTGCGAGAAGTACAACAAGACCTTAAAGCTCAAGGTATTGCCTATGCAGAAAATTTACCATTGGGCATTATGATAGAAGTGCCTTCTGCTGTGATTATTGCCGATGCTTTGGCGCGTGAATGTGACTTTTTTAGTATTGGTACCAATGATCTTGTGCATTACCTTTTGGGCATTGATAGAGGCAATAAGCATGTGGCTTATTTGCATCAACCCTTACACCCAGCGGTGACACGTTCCATAAAACGCGTTATAGATTGCGCACATCGTGAAGGTATAAGTGTGTCCATTTGCGGTGAAATGGTAACGGATCCGCATTGTTTGGCTGTACTTATTGGCATGGGAGTGGATACTGTTTCAGCCACGCCGCATTATATTCCTGCCATTAAGCATTTAATACGTGCTTTGCGCGCAGAGCATTGCACACACATGATTCAAAATGTGCTGGTCTCTTCAGATACAGCCACTTGTACGCGTATTGTGAAAGACAGCCTTGCGCAAAATTTACGCGATGCGTACTCTTTCTATGCAACAATACTGCCCACATACGGATAAAATATGGCTAAAAAACCTTCTCCTGCCACCATTGCCCCCAATAAAAAGGCAAGGCATCTTTATGAATTGAGCGACTTTTTAGAAGCCGGTATCAGCCTCACAGGGCCGGAAGTGAAGAGCTTACGCCAAGGTAAGATAAACTTCATGGACGCGTATATTGATTTTAAAAATGGTGAAGCTTTTGTGGTGGGCATGCATATTGCCCCTTACGACAATGCGGGCTATGTGGTGCAAAATCCCACACGTGATAGAAAACTCCTATTGCATTCGCGTGAAATTGCCATGCTTTCTGCAAAGGTAGAGCAAAAAGGGCTGACCATTGTTCCTGTAAAGTTATACTTTAAGCAAGGGAAAATTAAATTGGAAATTGCCGTAGGTCGCGGTAAGAAACTTCATGACCATCGTGAAACGTTAAAGCGTCGCGCTGAAGAGCGTGATACAGAACGCGCCCTCAGTGGACGAGATTAATACTTACTTCATGCATGTTTTTCGGGAAGGGAAGTAAGCAACATTAGCATAAAGGTTAGTCATGCCTTGTTTACAACCTTTACTTTTGTGGCAAAGCCTAAGTTTATTTTGGTTTTGTGGCTTGCTCCTTCCTCAGTACCCTACCTTTGCTTTAGGCGCTTCTTGTCTCTTTTTATATATAGACAGTCGATTACGCACATGGCCTACCTTGGTTGTTGCTTTGTGTTTGATAATAGTGGGCTTTACAGCCACTGTACATACTCTTCCGCAGCGCCCCGAACAGCCCCCTTGGACTTTGGAACAAGGCCGTCCTGTGGCTGTGCGCCTAGAAGGAGTGGTGAGTCATGTGCAATCGTTGCCGGATAAACGCTTACGTGTATTTTTAGAAAATGTACGCGCGGTACATGGAGCACAAGAAGCCATTTTGCCGGGAAAAACTGTGTGGACTTGGGAACAAGCCGCTTGGTTTTCACAAAGCTCTGAAAAAGACAGGGTCGCTCAAGTTCCTACGCTTGCGTATCAACGCCCCGTGGCAGGGCAAAGGGTGCGCATTACAGCTAAAGTGCGTGATACAGACTCTTTTCGCCATGAGGGCAGTAATGACTTTGGCTTTTATTGGCAAACACAAGGGGTTTTCTGGCGTATTTGGAGCCGAGGGGCTCAAGGTACACCGGAAATTTCTGGGCAAGCCCATACACTTTCTGAAAAGCGTGAGGGGATTTTTAGATATTTTTCTCACGCCGTGCAAGAACTTAGTGCGCATACTTCTGCATTGCAAGAACAAGCCCTAGCTTTTTTACCGGCCTTACTTATGGGGGAAAAATTTTTCTTGGCGCAGACAACGCTGGATTCTATGCAAGCTCTTTCCCTTGTACATTCTTTAGCTCTTTCAGGGCAGCATTTATCTTTTGTAGTATTATTGGCATGGTTTTTAGTCATGGCCATGGCCTTTGTGCTACCGTATACATTTTTATATGTACCTCGTAAGAAACTGCTATTTATTATAAGTTTGCCTTTGGCACTTTTGTACTTATGGCTTGGCAATGCACCGCCGTCCCTCATAAGAGCAGCTTGTATGTTGTTCATGGCGGGTTTTTTCCTCTGGCGCAGTACTGCCATAACCCTTGGACAAGTGGTATTATGTACCTTGCTCTGCATCACGGTGTATGATCCTTTAAGTATATATAATATTGGCTTACAACTATCTGCACTTTGTGTGGCAAGCATTAGTTTAGTATTGCCTCTTTTACGGCGTATTTTACCGCAACGAGAACATTGGGAAGAGGGAAAATCTTTATTTATAAATTTCATACAAGTATGTGGTAGAAAAACTTTACGTGTGTCTTTGCAGATTTTACTCATCTCCTTTACTTTACAATGCGCTTTATTACCGCTTTTTTTGCTGTATTTTTCTCCCAGCGGGCTTTGGTTCATGGCCAATGTTCTGTGGCTCCCCATTCTCACTTTTTGGGTTATTCCCTTGGGAGCTTTGGGACTTGGCATAGGATATTGTTTTTCCTTCTCAGGGGGGCTGGTTTTATTTTCCTTGGCGGCCTTACCGTGCGAAGGGCTTTTGTATATGGCACAATGGATGCAACATATGGGGCTACTCAATTTTTCTGCTGTACTGCGTCCGCATGGTTTGACAGCTTTAGGCTGGATACCTTTATGTCTTGGCATGGCTTTTTTGACGGGAAGAATACAGTTTGCGCATTTAAGGCAAGGCTGTGTGTCACTACCGCAAGTAAGTAAAAGGCTTTTCTTTGCGGCAGCTTGCTTATTATGTGTGGCGCCGCTAGTACGGTACGGTGCTCATTTGCAAAACTCTGTGCATATGGAATTGCTTGATGTGGGGCAAGGGCAGGCTATTCTTTTATCCTTGCCGGGCGGTAATAGGATTTTGGTGGATGGGGGCGGTTCTTTTTCGCCGCGTTTTGATCCCGGCACTGACATTGTTCTTCCTCGGGTAGTGTATAATGGCGCGCCTCGTTTGTGGGCCATGGTGAGTACACATCCTGATGTGGATCATTTACGCGGGCTTATACATATATTACCCAAAATATCGGTACAGCATTTCTATGATAATGGGGAGGCATTTTCTGCTGCGGAGCAGGCTTTATGGACACAATATGCACAGCAAACCTTCCTTCTCCCGCGCCAAAAGCTCTATGCTGGTATGAAAATTCACTTACCCAGTAAATCATTTTGGAAAAAGCAGAGCCTGTATTTGGAAGTCCTTTCGCCTGTGCAAAAGACGTCTTTTACAGGCAATGAAGCTTCTCTTGTACTGCGATTGGTGCGCGATGATGGTAAGAAAAGAGAAGGATTGGCGCTTTTTTGTGGTGATGCTGAAAGGACAACTTTGCAAAAAATTTTAGAGAGCGGGCAAGATGTTCGCGCTCAGGTATTGGTTTTAGCACATCATGGAGCTAAAGATGCTTTTTTGCCAAATTTCTATAAGAAAGTGGCTCCACAAGTGGTATTGGCCAGTGCTGGGCGCCAAAATAGCTATGGCCACCCCAGTGCTGTGGTGCGACAGGAGTTGCATAAGCAAAATATGGCCTTATATGTTACAGCAGAGGAGGGCGCCATAAAACTCACATGGCATGAGGAGTTACACATACAAAGTCAGCGAAAATTAGGTATTCAAGGACATTTGCCTTTTTAGTTGTGTTGCTATATATTTTACACATGTGCGCAAATATTGGGAGTGGCTCATGGACAAAGAATTTATAGGTGTATATTCACGCAAAGACAAAGTGGGTACGAAAACGTACTACTTTGTTTGGACTGTGCGTGAATTATACTCTGTACAAAAGCTCAATGCGTTCTTTCAGGCCATGGATATTTTAAAAACCATTGATGCTGCTAGCTTTCATAGGATGTTTACGCCGGAACCTAGCATTAAGAAATTCCCTTCCGTTGAAGCTCAAAAAGTTGCCGTCAGAGAACCCATCATATCAAGCCCAGAAGATGTGGAAGCTTCTTTGCGCGAACTGTTTCGTAAAGCCATGGTGCGCATTAAGCGTTCTGGTTCCGTGGAAACCGCCGCGCCTATCTTAGATAATTTGTTGGAAGTAGAAGAAGGTATTACGCCACATCACAGATTTATGTTTAGTGATTTTGGCTCTGAAATGCGTAAAAAAAAGAGCTATAAATATGCTGTGGGTTTTTCACAAAGAGCCATAAATCTTTCTGATAAGGATGACCATGCGCACTTTAATATGGCGCGTGTGCTTATAGATATGGGCGATTTTGATGGTGCCGAGCAACATGTTTTAACAGCACAATTTATCAATCCTGATAGTCGTATTTATAAAAAAACCTTACGCTATATAGCCTTATTGCGTATGCAAAAGCAGCATATGGATGCGTCTCCTCCTTCCATTTTAGACGAATTTTCTTCCTAAATAGTCGACACTGAAAAACGTGTTCATGTAATCCCTCTGAAGGAGTTTGTGCTATGGTACACGCTACACATGCAAGTCATCTTGAGCTTTCCAAAAATAGTGAACAAGGGCCTTTGGTTTCGATACTTATGGCCACATATAATCGTCGTGACAGACTTATAAAAGCCATAGAAAGTGTAAGAGCGCAAAGCTATCCTCATTGGGAACTCTGTCTTGTGTGTGATGGTGGTAAACCTGTGGATGATATAGTAAAAAAATATAATGATCCACGTATTATCTTTCAGCATAATTCACAAAATAAGGGCTATGGGTATACTGCTAATACTGCTTTTTCTTTGAGTAAAGGGGCGTACATTGCCTACCTTGGTGATGATGATGTGTGGATGCCAGACCACCTAGAGTGCTTGATGACAGCCTTGTTACGTCAAAAAGAGGCTGGATTTGCTTATGCAAATTCTTTGTGCATTCGTCGACGCAAAACTGAAGATGGCAGTTTTACTGTTATTGACGAATATATTCCCTATCAAGGGCATAAGAATCTTGCTGATCTTTTGGAATTTAACCATATAACAGGTATATCCGTTTTACATGAGCGCGCGCTTTTTGAAAAAGTTGGCGGCTTTGATGAAAAATTACTTTGTATTATTGATTTCGATTTATTACGCAGAATGCTATGTTTTTCAAACACAGTTTACGTGGATAAAGTCACTTCATGTTATTATGAAGATTTAGAATGTGCCAGTGATCATTTAACGAATTTAGCTACGAAAGACCCTCTGCGCTATAAGATGCAGCAATTACGTATTTATGGGAAAAAACTCCCCAATGCTATGGAAGAACGTTTCAAACACTCTTTAGCGTATTTACGTCATAAACATCATTTTATCTATGCTGCGGCAAGTAAATCTCTGGCACAGGAACAAGGAGATTTCGCTACGGCACAAAAATTTTCTAAGATACTTGCAAAGAATCCGTATCCTATTCCAACGGGAAATAATATGGACTTGGCCGCATTTCTTATGCAGGATGGTGAAACAGAGGCCGCATTGCGTTTGTTCAAACAGCATCTTGCTACTTCTAAAAGTGGCGTTGACATGTATTTTACTGTTCTGGAATGCGCTATTTCCTGTGAAGATGTATGGGCTTATGAAATTTTTCAAGCCTTAGAACAAAATAAAGATAGATTGCAGACAAGTGAAAAAAAGCGTCTTGAAAGTCTTGCTCTGGATTTGAAGCGAAGAGTGAAAGCCACAGCAAAAAACACATAAGCATATTTTGTATCAGCATATACTTTTAAAGATGGCTATCCCTTGGGAGAAATCTTTTCTTTTTAAGATACTTTCGCGTATTTAATCGATGCTTAAAAACGTTTTCCCACTGGTTTTTAAGAAAGGCACGCTCTCTCCAAATACCCCTTTCGGGGACGCCGTAAGCAAGTGACGGCTTATTTTACGTGGCGGCAAGCCAAGCCAGAGGCACGTCTTGTATAGCCGACAGCTGAAAAAAGCATTTCATATGTCTAAATTTTTTAAGTTATAAATTCTATTTTTATTGATAGTTAAGTAGTTTTTCAGTGTCGGCTACCTCAATATATCACCCTTGGTTTGGAAAACAAGAGGTGTGCGCTTCTTACGTGCCCTTGTACTAAAGTCTCAGCTTAAAATATTTTCCTCAAGTATACAGCATCATTTGCCATAAAATCCCTCTGCATAGTTCATTATGCAGGGGGATTTTATGATAATTTATTGCAAAAGCACAAAATGAGACTCAAAAACTAGAATTTAGACCCCTTAGTTCCTATTACAAATACATGGAAAGGTGTTTTCAGCATGGATTACAGAATTTTCAATGCCCATAGTTTAGGCGTTTTACTTTGACATTCGTAAAAGAAAAAGCTTGACTGTATACAGTATTCAGTATAATAAATGCATAACAATGAGCGTGAACACGCAAAGGAAGACATGAAAATGCAACAAAGAGCAAGAAAGCAAAGCTTTTTTTCACAAATCCAAACATGGACATGGTGGTTTTGATACAAAGTATCAGAGCTATTTTGTTGTTTTTTTTATACAAAGTCTCTGATGTAAGATTAGAGGCTTTTTTTATGTTATTTTGAAGAGGAAAGAAAAATGTATAAAAGATATGCAAGGTATATGGTCATGGCTCTTTTTTGTGTGCTGCTCAGTATGGGAGCGGCGCAGGCAAAAGTTTTGCGTTATGCAAACTTCCCTCCTGCAACAACATTTCCCAGTATACAAATGGATGCATGGATAGAGGCCATAGAAAAGCGCACTCAGGGGCAAGTGGATGTGCAAACCTTCCCTGGAGGTACATTATTAGATGTAAAGTCCATGCTGCGTGGTGTGGCGCGCGGGCAGGCTGAGATAGGCTGCATAAGCATGCTTTATTATCCTGGAGCTTTTCCTTTATTCGAACTTTTTGGCTTGCCCTTGGGCTTTACCTCGGCAGCAGAGGCCAGTTATGTGGCTTGGGAAATCTTTAAGGTGCATAAGCCTAAAGAGTTGGCGCGGTATAAAGTGCTTTCTATTTTTTCCTCGGCGCCGTCACAAATTATGAGTAGTAAGCCAGTGCAAAATATAGCAGATTTACAAAATATACCCCTACGTGCTTCAGGGTCCATTTCCGATGCTTTAGAGGCCATGGGGGGAAGAGTGGTGTCCATACCTATGTCAGAAACGCCAGAAGCCCTGCAAAAAGGTGTAGTGGATGGAGTTTGTTCTTCATGGGATACTTTATATGATATGAACTTTGCTGAACGTTGCTCCTTTGGTCTTACTGTAAATATGCCTGTGTATCCCTTTGCCATTATAATGCATAAGGCCACATGGGAAAGTTTGCCCAAAGCGGTACAAGAAGCCATGGATGCTTATGCCGATACTCATGTGGAATATACAGGTACTTTGGTGGACGAAGCCGGTAAAAAAGCACTTAATTGGGCTGTAGATACACATAATTTTCAAGTGACAAAAATATCTGCTGCTGAACAAAACCAAATGGATACGGCCACAAAACCTCTCATCGACGCATGGAAGAAACGTGCTGAGGAAAAGGGCTTGGACGCACAAAGCATTTTGACAGATATTGAAAAATTTCGTACGCAATACAAAGAATTACAAAAATAAAAGGGTGATGTCATGTTAGAGCAAAGCATACGTAAACTCACACGCATACTTTTTTTCCTCGGCGCTTTGTGCTTTTTAAGTATTTTAGTGCTGACCATGGTGCAGATAGGTTTACGCGGTGTAGGGGAAAGCATTCGCGGTAGTGTAGAGCTAAGTGGCTATCTTGGGGCAGCGGCCATGGGTTTATGCCTTCCATGGGTGCAATATGCAAAAGCCCATGCCACAGCCGGTATATGTTGTGCACGTTTAAGCCCTGCCGTACAAGCTTTTCAAGAAGTACTTGTGGCCGCGATATGTTTGATTCTTACCAGTATTTTTACTTTTGAGCTCTATGACTTAACGCTTTTTGTGCATGAAGGTATGGAAGTGGTGGATGGCTGGGATATTGCCTCTGCGCTTTTTGTGGCCGCGCTCACAGTGGGATGCGCAGGACAAGCCTTGGTGCTTGCTTTGCAATTGGTGAAGAGCATACAGAATATGACTCTACACGTACGTTTTTTTACCTCCAAACTCCTCACGCCGTCCATGGTAGAGGAGGCATAATATGTCAGCCTCTATGGTGGCTTCTCTTTCGCTCATACTTCTTATGGTGGGCATTATTTATGTGCGCATACCCATAGCTTTATTATTAGCTATCTTGGGTTTTGGCGGCTATGCTTTTTTAGATGGTATGCCTTTGGCCATGAATATGGCGGGAAATGAATTATGGAGTATTTTTTCCAATTACGGTTTGACGGTGATTCCTTTTTTTATTTTCATGGGGCAGATTTGTTTTCATTCTGGCTTAAGCCAACGCCTTTATGCTGGGGTTCAAACATGGTGCGGGCATAAACGCGGTGGATTGTCCTTGGCCACCATCATGGCTTGTGGTGGTTTTGCTGCCATATGCGGTTCTAACACAGCCACAGCTGCCACCATGTCTGTGGTGGCTTTGCCGGAAATGCGCCGTTATGGGTATAGTCCTTTACTTGCCACAGGAACTGTGGTGGCAGGCACTACCCTAGGAGCCATCATTCCCCCCAGCGTAGTGGCCATTGTGGTGGGCGTGCAAACGGCGCAGTCCATTGAAAGTCTTTTTATGGGTGGCCTCATGCCCGGTTTACTTTTATTAACCTTATTTATGCTCACCATACCAGTTATTTTGCGAAAACATGCTCATTGGGCGCCCACATCAGAAAAAAGCTCTTGGGCACAGCGTATGAGTAGCCTTAGTGGTCTTTTGGAAGGGCTGGTGCTTTTTGCCTTGGTGGTACTTTGTTTGGCTTTAGGTGTTTTTACTCCCACAGAGGCCGGCGCAGCAGGCGCCACAGCGGCTCTTTGCATGGGTTTTATACGCAGAACGCTTTCATGGAAAGGTTTTCTTAAAGCATTAGAGGAAAGCCTTACCATTTCGGCCATGTTATTGTTTTTATTGGCGGGGGCGTCCATGTTCGGTAAATTTCTCACATTGACGCGTCTTCCCTTTGAACTGGCTACCACTCTTACTTCTTTGCACTTCCCTGAACCCATAGTTTTAGGCATTGTCCTTTTGATTTTTGTGCTGGGGGGTATGGTTATGGATGCTTTAGCCTTGCTTGTCATAGCCTTACCCATTTTCTTTCCCTTGGCAGAGGCCATGCAATGGAATCCTTTGTGGTTTAGTATTGTGCTCATGGTGGTAACCAGTCTTGGCGCCATGACACCGCCGGTGGGCATTGCCGCCTATGTGGTTTCCAATGTGTCAGCCAAGGATGAAAATCAGCGTGTTCCCTTGGATACGGTTTTTAAAGGAGCCATGCTTTTTTTACCTGCCTATATGCTATGCATATTGAGCATGATTATTTTTCCCCAAATAACATTGTTTTTACCGCATTTTTTACAATAATAGACATATATTGTATATTTTTAGAAGGCAAAATTACATGAGGCAGAGCTATAAAAGTGGCTTTGCCTTTTTTAGTAAAGTAAAGCGTAGTAAAATACTTTAATATAAATATTCTTGCAGAAAAAATTAATTTGTGTCATTATTCACTTAGTAATAGTTTTTATTACTAAAAAGCTTTGAGGAGTGAAGGATGATGAAAAGAAGTTTTCTTGTGGCTGGTGGGGTATTATTCATGTCTTTGAGCGCGGCGCCTGTTTTTGCTGCTGGCTCCAGCGTAAGCGATGGTGAAATTACTAAGCGTTTTCAAAGTGTGGGAATGGTGGTAAAAGAAAAATGTATGGCTTGTCATACTAAAGATTATGAATTGCCATTTTACGCTAAGATTCCAGGTATAAAAGGTATTATTGAGAAAGACTATCGCGATGGTTTGCGCGCTATGGATTTGCGTGTAGAAATGATGGATATTAAAAATGACGTACCTGTGGGAGAAAGTACTCTTGCAAAAATGGAATGGGTGGTAAACAACAATACCATGCCTCCTGCCAAATTTTCCGCTGTACATTGGGGTACTTCACTTTCAGAGCAAGAGAAAAAAGATATTTTAGAGTGGGTGAAGGATACCCGTGCAAAATACTATGCCTCTGAAGGCGCAGCTGCAAAACATGCCAATGAACCCATTCAAATGATAACACCTGTGCCTTATGATGCGGAAAAAGCTGCTCTAGGTAAAATGCTTTTTAATGATAAGCGTTTATCCACTGATGATACCGTTTCTTGTGCCACATGTCACGACTTTGCCAAAGCAGGCACGGATAACCTTCGTTTTTCTGAGGGTGTGCGCAAACAAGTGGGGGATATCAATGCGCCCACAGTATTCAATGCTGCATATAATATGGCACAATTTTGGAACGGACGCGCAGCAGATTTACAAGCCCAAGCTGGTGGCCCTCCTTTAAATCCCATTGAAATGGCCAGTAAGGATTGGCAGGAAATTATCACAAAGCTTTCAGCCGATGCTGCGCTTTCCAATGCCTTTAAAGAGGTGTATATTTCCGGATGGTCTGAAAAGAATATTACTGATGCCATTGCGGAATATGAAAAAACGCTCATTACACCCAATAGTCCTTTTGATAAATGGCTTGCCGGTGATGATAAAGCCATAAGTGATGAAGCCAAACAAGGTTATGAACGCTTTAAAGCATACCGTTGTGCTTCTTGCCACGTGGGGAAAGCTTTGGGCGGAAAATCTTTTGAATATATGGATTTAAAGAAAGACTACTTTGCAGATCGTGGAAATCCTTTAGGCTCTGATACCGGATTGAAAGGCTTTACAGGTAAAGATGAAGATGTGCATAAATTTAAAACGCCCAATTTACGGAATATAGAACTTACTGCTCCGTATTTACATGATGGCACTGTGACCACCTTGGACGATGCTGTACGTATTATGGGTATATATTTGTCTGGTTTAGAGGTAGCTCCAGCCGACAGGGAAAAGATTGTAGCTTTCTTACGCACTTTAACAGGTGAATTTGAAGGTAAACCCCTTGGCGGAACACCTGTGGAAAAATAAGTTTCGCATGACAGCGTAACAGATTACTGGTACTTTTGTACACGCATAATAAACAAGGGTTTTGCATACATAAAATGCAAAACCCTTGTTTTTTAGAGTTAAAAGCTGTTTATTTGCTTTTATGCCAATACAGTATAAGCTTACTGACAGTTATACAGCTTCGAAAAGTTAACGTGCTATCATCTTTTCCCACATGTTTTACGATGGGAAAACTCGCTCAAAATACATATTGATTTCATTTGCTTGTACATTTATGGGATAGCTTACAGAGGTGTAGCCATCGCCAGAGAAACTACGATCTACTTCCACAAGAAGGTGAACCATATCAGCTTGTACAATGAAGCTAAGCTCAACTTCTTGTACAGAGCGACTCCCAAAATTGAAAAATCCGCTGGAGGCGGGGCGCATCTCAATTTCTTGGTAAATGCCAGAAGTACTTGAGAATGTAGAGGCGTTTAAGTAGCCTACCTCCACATCAACTTTTTTAAATTGGAAGCCGTTTTCGAGAAATTTATTAATCATGAGCTCAACGGCAGGGTGAGGCATGACGGTAAGGTAGTCTCGGTCGCCACTGTCAAGGCCAGATTCAATATCTAAGTCTGTATAAACCCAAACCTTGCACTCATTTCTTCCTGCGGCAATGGAGGTTATAGGTGTTTCGGCAGGAAGCATAAAGCTAAAAGGAATTTCATATTTTTGTTGCGCTTCCACCTTCATGGCAAGATCAATTTGTATTTTGCCAACGGGCACGCTGGTGTAGTAGCTTTCTTCTTCTCCGTCTACCTCACGAGAGCCTTTAGCGCTTGTCATAACAGAGATAGTAATTTTATTAATATCTTGGTCTACTTTTCCGCCGTGAATGCATACGGTGCCTTCTACGATATCACCTTGATATAAGGTCATATTTTTTAGAATAGTATCTACTTTTGCGCTACCAATGCCCACTTTAGCCAATAACTTATTAAACATACATAATATCCTTATTTTTTGGGTTACATTGTAAAGATTTTTTATGGTTTTCCATTATTCCTTGTAAAGGTAAGCGATTGCATTTTAAATGACAATGTTTTTTTGTTCTTCGTAACACAGTGTGCTATATTACAATGGACGTATTTTTTTAATGATGTATGTGTTTAGAATAAGAGGGGATATTGTATATAAACTTAAAAAGTGTTTTGTAAAAAGGAAGGCGTTTTATATTTGTGCTGATGCACTAACAGTAGCTCTTTTTTTATGTTTTTACAGTGAGTGCCTACTTTAATAGGGCGTTTTTATACCATAAAATGTTTTTGCCAAAAGAGCATTTATAACGTACAAAGCCTTGCCTTTTAATAAAAATGTCTTAAATTATCTTGTTATGTGAAGGTAATACAAAATACTACTTATGAGGAATGTCTATGTTTGTTCTAAAATCTATGGAAGAAGCATTTCGTATTATTCAAAATAATTTCCCACCCTCGTTTCAGCAGTCTCAAGGCGTTGAAATGGTTCCTCTCTTGGAAGCAAGGGGGCGAATTCTGGCGCAAGAAATCTGTGCTACAGAATATGTACCTTCTTTTCATCGTTCCAGTGTAGATGGGTATGCTGTGCGTGCGTCCGATACCTTCGGCTCCAGTGACAGTATTCCGGCCATGCTCCCTGTGCAAGGGCATATTCTCATGGGAGAAGAGCCCAAGTTTACTTTGCATGCAAATGCTTGTGCCACCATTGCTACGGGAGGGGCATTGCCTGAAGGGGCAGATGCTGTGCAGATGATAGAGTATACTGAAGATTATGGTGATGGCACCATTGGTATATTGAAAGCAGTGGCACCGCAGCAGCACATAGTATTTAAAGGTGATGATGTATACCCCGGAAAACTTCTTTTGAAAGAGGGGACTTGCATTAGCCCTAAAGATATTGGTGCATTAGCTGCTTTGGGAATTTGTGAAATACCTGTGAGAAAGCGCATTACTGTGGGTATTATTACCACCGGTGATGAATTGGTACCTATACATGAAAAGCCTAATAATGCTCAGGTGCGTACAGTGAATACCAGTCTTTTGGCTTCACTGGTGGCACAATTTGGTGAAAATTTCAAAACTTACGGCATTATTAAAGATAAAGAAGAACTTTTACAAGCTGCTGTGGCCACAGCCAGTGCGGAATGTGATGTGGTGCTTATTTCTGGTGGCAGTAGTGTAGGAGTGAAGGACGTTACCAGTGAAGTTATCGCCGCCCAAGGGGAAGTTTTCTTTCACGGTGTGGCCTTAAAACCTGGAAAACCCACCATTTTTGGCCGCGTTCATGAAAAACCTGTTTTTGGCTTGCCAGGGCACCCTGTAGCTGTATTTTTTGTAACGCTTACCCTTGTGTATCATCTTTTATCTTGCCTTACGGGCAAAAAACCTCCGCGTCCTCATACGCAAGCTCTGCTTACGGAATCTGTAGAAGCTAACCACGGGCGCACACAATTTGTTCCCATTTCTTTTACGGAAGAAAATGGGCAAGTTATGGCGCAACCTATACGTAATAAATCTGGTCTTATTACCACTCTCACTGGGGCGCAAGGATATTTTATTATTCCGCAAGAGTGCGAAGGCTTTGCTAAACACACCCCCGTCACTGTATATCTTTTTTAGGAGTAGTTATGTCTTTTCAATATCTTACTAATATCCCTTTGCATGAGGCTAAAGCAGACTACATAAAAGTGCTTCAAGAACATAATTTTGGAGCCAAGGTAGAAAGTATATCTGTGCTTGAAGCATGTCATAGAGTAAGTGCAGAGCCTGTGTATGCCCAAATCTGTGCGCCACATTACAATGCCAGTGCCATGGATGGTATAGCTGTTGTGGCTAAAGATACTTTTGGTGCCACTGAAACAACGCCTATAGTGTTATCTGGAGAGCAATATTTAGTTTTAGACACCGGAGATCCTTTACCAGACGCCTATGATGCCGTTATTATGGTAGAAGATATCATACGCCTTGAGGATAATAAGGTAAAAATATTACAAGCAGCAGTGCCTTTTCAACATGTGCGTCAAATTGGTGAAGACATTTGCCAAGGGGAAATGATTATTCCTTCTTACACCAGCATAAGCCCAGCAGCCATTGGTTCCATGTTGGCTGGGGGAGTGCTGGAAGTGCGTGTCCTTGCAAAACCGGTGGTGGGTATTATTCCTACCGGTGATGAAATTGTGCCGCCTTCCAATAATCCACAATCCGGCGATATTATGGAGTTTAATTCAGCCATATTTTCTGCCATGTTGCGTGATTGGGGGGCAGAGGTAAAGGTCTATCCCATTTGTAAGGACAAATTAGATGTTATCACCGGCGCATTGAACACTGCTTTACAAGAGTGCGATATGGTATTGCTCAATGCGGGGTCTTCGGCAGGCAGAGAAGATTACGCTGTGCAAAGCATTAAAGCTGTGGGGCAGGTTGTCTATCATGGCATAGCCATTAAACCCGGTAAACCGGCTATTCTTGCGCATAAAAATGCCCAAGTTATTTTGGGTGTTCCGGGCTATCCTGTATCTGGTATTATTGTAATTGAAGAATTTTTGAAGCCCCTTATGGAGCTGTTTACCAAAAAAGCCACTGCGACACCAATACAACAAGACGCTGTTTTGTCTCGCCCCATTGTGTCGGGGGTAAAATATGAAGAATTTGTGCGTGTACGTATGGGGCACGTGGAAGAGCGTTATATTGCAACGCCATTGCAACGTGGTAGCGGCGTTGTGTCCTCATTCATGAAAGCAGATGGTATCATGACTATACCTCGCGGCGTAGAAGGGTATGCTGCTGGTGAAACGGTGCCTGTACGTCTTTTGCAGCCTCTTTCTAAAATCCAAAATTCCCTTGTGGCCATAGGGAGTCATGATCCTTTATTGGATGAACTTAGTGATATGTTACATGTGCAAGATGAAGCTTTGCATATGATTTCTTCGCATGCTGGATCCATGGGGGGTATCATGGCTATGAAACGCCGTGAAGCGCATTTGGGTGGCATTCACTTGTTGGACGAAGAAGATGGTTCTTATAATGTGTCTTATGTAAAAAAATACTTCCCGCAAGGGGGCGTCTGCCTTGTGGAAGTAACAGGCAGACAGCAAGGTTTTATGGTGGCTAAGGGTAATCCTAAAAATATTACTTCCATCCATGATTTATACGCTGAGGGTATTCGTTTTGTGAATCGCCAAAAAGGTTCCGGTACCCGTATTTTATTTGATTATAGTAATAAAGCAGAAGGCCTTGATGCCAAAAATATTTACGGTTATGAACGTGAAGAATTTACACACACTTCCGTGGCCGCACAAATAGCTTTAGGCTCTGCAGATGTGGGTATGGGCATTTATGCTGCGGCTAAAATGTTTAATTTAGATTTTATTCCCGTTTGTGTGGAACAATATGACTTTATTATTCCGGATTATGCCATGGAAACTCCCATGGTGCAGAAAGTTTTGAGTATAGTTAGAAGCGAAGAGTTTAAGCAAAAATTGCTTGATTTGGGAGGCTATATTGTAAAGGATCCAGGTCGTATTTATACCGTATAACTACTTAAAACCACCAAGGAAATATAAATTCCTTGGTGGTTTTTTTATGCTTTACAATTTATTCCAATATCTTTCTATTATTATCGGCAAGATGCACAAGAATCCATTTTTCGTGAGCATATTTAAATACGCCGTATTTTGCTTCTCCAAAAATTTTTGCTTGGCCTTCTTCAAAGAAATAGCTTGTGGTAAGCGGTAAAATGACTCTTTTTTTGCGAAGCTTAAAGGGCAAAAGCACCTCATTGGCAGCGAGTTTTTCGCCTTTTTTATGCAAAGTAACAAAATGTCCCATGGCAATTTTGTCTATGCGTATGAGCGCTTGTGCTTGAGGGGGAATATGCTTGCCTTGCTTTTCCCATAGCTGACATTCTTTGGCAATAGCATTTGTAATTTTATATGCCAATGTCATATAATCTCCTTGTATTAGAGAGCGTGGATCCACTGGGGCTAGCTCAAAATACACTACAAGACCTTCTTTAATATGTTGTTCATTTTTAAACACGCTATAATTAAAAAAGAAGAGTATAAGAAGCATGTTGGCAAAAATTATTTTATTTTTCATGGTGTAAAACCTTTGCATTGCATGCGCAAAAAATAAGTAAAATACATCCACTTATCAGTAAGCTATAGGATTTATATAATAATGTTATGGAAAGGTTATAATAATACAAAAAGAGTATGGGAATTGAAAGAAGCATAGTGACATGCAATAGTAGTACTTTTTTTAAATATATACCCAGTAATAACATGCCTATGCAAAAAAGTATGCTGTAAGCCTGAATATAGGCAAAAAATACAATAGACATCATCGCTAGCATATAACTCATTATTTGAGTTAGGGAAAAAGAAGAAAATGCCGCTGTATGAGTTTTTATGCTAAGAAAAGCCAGTGCAAAAATCCATAGAGTAAGAATACTGCTAAAGTACTGATGATACAGTTCTTCAGTGTGACTAGTAAAAGGGGAGACAAGCATAAGAAGGGTTTGCGCTGTGATGATGGCAAAAGACGTATAAATACTATGTATCACAATCTTTTGTGAATGTTCATAAAGTTTTTTATGGCTTATCATAAAGAGAGCGCAAACGTTTATTATGGCAATATAGAGAGGGTTTATGTGCCCCATATAGAGCAAAAGCATTGTATACAGCGCTATTAAAATACGCGAAAGAGCATTATGTACAAAAGGAAATATTGCTGTAGTTATAAGAAAAAAAATAAGAGAAAGCTGTATATGTGAAAATCCTTCTATAACTAAAATATTAATGGTTATAAGTGCATATCCCAATACTATGGCTGTAAGTTCTTGGTAAGATGTAAAATATAAAGTTTTTTGCTGTACGGTTTTTCTAGATAAAAATAGAGAAAAAATTAGGGAAACACCGCCTACTAGTGCAAGAAAATATGTATCTTGGGCAAATTCATAGTAGAGTAAAGAAAAGAATGCACTTAAGATACTTGCACTTATAATGGCAGAAATACCACAAATAAAAGTTTTAAGAAGTACGTGTACATGTGTTTTTGTTATACTTTTTTCCTTCACGCTGGAGGGACGCTTTGTTTCGCAGCATAAACTGTCTTCATTATGTGCGTTTGTATTTGAGGGGTGGAAAATTTTATAAAGTCTTTCTAGATACTTACCTGTATATGTAAAAAGAGCAATGGCAAAGAGGGATATACACATATACAAGTAAACGTTAAGGTCTACATGTACAACTATAGAAAATATAAGTAAAAAACATATAGTAATGAGATTTATGGCACAAAGAAGTATATCTTTGTATTTATGACGATACATAAAAAGTAGAAGTAATAAACAAAATATGCCGCTAAAAGTGAAACTTGAAAAAAATGTATCGGTAATACCTATAATAATTTGTGAAACAAGGGCGCCCAATGTGCATATATATGGAATTATACGTGTGGCGTAGTTTTGTAACCATGTGAATTTTCTAAGAAAAATCTCTCGTAAAAAAAGCACGCTTCCATTACATGCCATAAAAATGCTAAGGAAAATTTGCTCATTATGCTGCACTTGCCAAAAGAGCGTATTCCACATGAGGCCAAGGGTAGTGTTAAGTAAAATAAGTAATATAATCCATAATGTTGAAAAGTTAGAAATAATAACAAAAGGCGTTATGGCTAGAGACCATAGTAAGAAAAGAGTATAGCTGTCAGCTCCCGTTTGATATATTTGCCCAAACACAGCAAAAAAAACGCCCACGAGTAAGGAGGCAAAGGTGAGGGCAAGTTTGCCCAAAGTACTTTGCAGACCATAGCGCATGGCTCCCACAGCACCAAGAATAAATAGTATTTCTATACCAGCAAGTTTTACAAAATCTGGTATGGCTTGCCAATTGAAAGCAAAAAAGAAAATGATGCTTGCAATGATAAATGAAAATGCCAGTAAAAAAATATATAACATGCTGAGATATTGATGATGACCCATAGTATTTTTTAAAAATACGTTACTTATATGATCATGGTGCAGGAAGGAAAACATTTTTTGTAATGATGGTACTGTCATGATTTTATGCTTGCTTGGTTAAGGATGTCTAAGCAGTGTGGGAGTTGAAATATTTTATATTCATATGTTTTACCTTGGAAAAAGTCAAATATTGCCTCCATGCTTTGTAAGATTATGTAGTACGTATATGCCTGCTTATGCTTGTGAAAAATGAGAAAAGACTGTTGAAAAGAGCAGTTTGTGTGGCCGTTTTTTGCTTCAGTCACGTATGTCTTGATATACGAGCCTTACAAAAATACTTTTCTTCCATTTTGGTATATTTTTTGAGCAATCTACATTCACGAAATAAAAATGATTTTCAAAAATAACCTTTTTAAACCGGACTTTTGTAGTGCTACTCTAATTTTAAGTTGTGCTTTTATCAACATTTAAGTATGTTTTCAGTGTCGACTAACCTAGATAAAAACTTGACAAAAAAGTTAAGCGTGAGTATGTTTTGAATACGCTTATGCGTGTGGGCTCCATAGCCTCTTTTCTTAAAAGTGAGCCAGTGAATTTGGTTTACGGGTCTAGTACCTGAGGTTTTTACCTCGTCGTTATGGATAATTGTGTTTCTGTAACGCCTCAATATATCCCTTTTTTTACGTTATTTGTACGTTGTTTATTTTTACTGTGAGGGTAAGTGCTTTCCTGTGCCTTATTTTCACCAAAAAGAGGAAATTTCCATGGCTGATATTACTTTAGTAAAACCCCAAGCGGGCATGACACAAACGTTACCTCCACAAGCTGAAGACCGTTTAGTTTTAGACTTTAACGCCGCTGACGCTACGCTCACCCGCGAAGGTGATGACCTCATCATATCTTTTGATGACGGAGCCACCCTAGCCTTGTCAGATTTTTATGTGGCATATACCGGTGAAAATATGCCCAGCTTTATTGTGGAAGGAACAGAAATTTCTGGTGAAGATTTTTTTGCAGTCTTAGGTGAAGAGCTTATGCCTGCAGCGGGTCAAACTAGCGCGCAAAGCTTGAGCAGTGGGAATAGTGTTGATACCATTACTGGAACACTACAGGGTGGTCTTGATAGCTTAAATGGCCTTGATCAAGCCTATACTGCCAGTACGTCTGAATTAAGTGAGGCTCATAATGTTATAGCTGCCAGCGCTGCCACAAGAACGCAAGGCCCTACTACTCTTGTGCAAAATACTTCTGACGAAGAGCAGCAAACAGAAAATGAAAATGTAGAGCTCATTCCACCTAAAATCAGCGTAACTATTAATGATAATGATGATGTTATCTCTAAGGATGATCTTGCAGGCCCCAACGGTAATCAGGTTCAGGTGACGGTTACCCTTGAGGAAGGTGTAGAAGAAGGCGATGAAATCATTATAGAACAAGATGGAGAGATAATATTTAAAGATGTTGTCACTGACTCCATGATTGAAAATGGTTTAAACATTTGGGTAGATCCTCCTCTTGAAGGTGACTTAAATATAGAAGCCACAGTGACCACAGAAGAGGGTCTTACTGATACAGATACATCCACAGCTATTGTGGATGTTGTGCCGCCTGAAGCCAGTATATCTCTTGATAGTATCACTGAAGATAATGTTATCAATGCCGCTGAATCCGGCGCTGATGTTGCCATTACCGGTACTGTAGGTAAAGACGTACAACCCGGCGATACGGTATCTGTCACCGTGGGTGGTCAAACCTTTA
>CAYJNA010000025.1:0-26237 GCA_964371225.1 uncultured Desulfovibrionaceae bacterium | reverse complement strand
TTTTTCAGTGTCGACTATTTTAGCAAAACAAAAGCCCCCTGCGCGCGTGATGCAGGGGGCTTGGATAAAGGAAATTTTCAGGGAAAGAGTACTATCTTAACCGTTTTAAGACGAGAAAAAACTTTATTAGTTTATAAATAAAATGCCTTATGCCATAAATAAATCTGCCAAAAGATACTTATAAATAAGTGTGCTAAAAAGTAAACCCAAGGCTATATAAAGAAAGAGACGAACCACTTTTACGCCCACCTTAATGGCCAGGCGCGCGCCCAATTGATTACCAATAATACTGCCTATGGCGCAAGGAATGGCCAAGGTATACAACACCACACCGCCGGAGGCGAAAGTCGCCAGAGCTCCCACATTGGAAGCTAAATTAAGCACTTTGGTGGTGCCAGAAGCGCGTACTAATTCCATGCCAAGGGTAAGGTGTAAAGCCAAAATAAAAAAAGAACCAGTGGCAGGGCCAAAAAATCCGTCATAGACGCCAATGCCCACACCCACAAGCCCCACATACAGCTTTTGTGTGCCCGCAGAAATATCTTTTTCTGCACCATAGCTTTTTCCGGAAAATAAAGAACAGACCAGCCCCAAGGGTAAGAGAAAAGCCATAATTTTACCCAGCATGGCCGGCTCTACCTGTAAGGCTAGCCACGAACCTAAAGCACCTCCGGCAAAAGCCGAAGCAAAACCTATAGGCACCAAATGCAAAGCTATGAGGTTATTACGTAAAAAAGGTATTATGGCTGTGAGAGACCCCAAACTGGAGGCAAATTTATTGGTACCCAATACAAAATGCGGTGGTATGTTAAATAACATTAAAGAAGGAATGGTAATAAGTCCGCCGCCGCCGGCAATGGCGTCCACAAAGCCAGCCAATAAATAGGCCACTGAACAAGCCACAATAATATACAGTTCTAATTCCATACCTTAACTATCCTTCATATGCACATGGCGCTGAGAAAATTTGTAAAAATGTCTATATGATACGTTGGAAAGTGCGTAAAATTTGCGATACGTCATCAAAACCTAAAGCCACATAGAGTGCCAATACCAAACCTAAAAAAAGAAACTCTTGCGGTGAGCCTGTGGAAAAAAGCTTAAAAGAAAAACGCTGTTTGGGCTTAAATACAGACAAAGGCACTCCGGAAGGAGTACACATGTCTAAGAGTATATGAAAAAGACCGCCGAAACCTAAACCGCCCACCAAGAACACCAGATTCTTATCCACATGCAAAGCGCCCATACTACGCGGATACCATAAGGCTAAGACAAAGCACAAAGCGCATAGAAGATACCAGCCAAACCAATGCGTTACACCGCGATGTATGGCTTTAAAGGTTTTTTGTGGATTAGGCGTCATGCGTGAAATACCCTGATCTATAACATCGGGCAAAATGGCGCCCAATATGGTTCCCCCCACCATGGCATGGGGAGCATCCAAAAGAACCACAGCCCCCACAGCCACACTTTGATGTGTTACCCATTTCATACTATTACTTCAACTTTATTTACGAACTTGAGAGACAAAGGCCACCAAAAGAACTGCGCCCAAGATGCATGCCGTGCCAAGCACATTGCCCCAAGAAGCTTGCTCTCCCAAAAGATACACACCGGCTAACATACCTGTTACCGGCTCAAGGCCACCCAAAATAGATGTTAAGGAAGAGCCCACATGACGCACCGCAAACACAAGGCAAATATTAGATACTGCTCCTGTGACAAAAGCTAATACAAGCAATTGTTGCCATTGGTCAATGTTGGAAGGTAGGGTAGTTTCCCCTGTGGCAAAGCCATATAAGGCGCAGTAGAAGGCCGTACTTAACATGATGTACATGGCTGTAACCAAATCACTTTTACAGCGAAATTTAGCCACTTGAATACCAATCACATATAAGGCCATACAAAAAGCACAAAAAAGAGTCAGCACCATGCCCCAAAGGGAAATACGCACTCCTGAAACGCCTAACATGAAATCTTGTAAGGAAAATATGGCTACACCAAGACAAATGAGTGCCGCCGCCAAAGCAGTGGAAAGACGAAAACGCTCCCCAAAAAAGGCAACCATGGCAAAAACCACCACGATGGGATACGAATATTGCACTGTTACCACAATGCCTGTATCCATAACGCGAAATGCCGCCATAAAGGATAGGGCTGTCAGTGCATAAAAAAGACTTACACCGAGAAATTTCGCCACATCACTGCCACAAACGCGTAAGGGAGCCAAGGACTTATGCCGCACCACCACAAAAAGCATTACCATAAGCGCGGCTAAAGCAAAGCGAAAGGCATTGATACTTGAAAAAGAAAGTTCCTGCTCCATAAGCGGCACAGAAAAAAGCGCAATGAGGCCATAGGTACAAGCTGCTATTACAGCAAAAAGAAAGCCGCGTAACATGTTATACTTTCATATCCACAACCACACCCAGCATAGCATCTGCTGTGGTGACGGTGGTAGCATTGGCAGCATGGGCATGTTCATACACTATGGTGTTCACAATTTCCGTGGCATAATCTGTGGTGCCTTGAGCCATGGGTGGTTCAATAACCTCCGTATAGGCTTGAACGCCACCGGCTGTATTTTCCACAAATTCTGTGCGAACGTGACTTTCTCTACTCATATCAGTGACGTTATAAGCTACACTTTGCATACCTTGGGGAAAGGCCTGCAAGGCAGAAGAAGCCGAATACAATGCGGAGATAGTCATAAAAACCTCAAGTGTTAACGTGAATACTTTCTAAGCAGTATAATATCTCATATCCTCTTGTCTACACTTATACTGAGGGTTTTATGCAATTATTTTTTAAGTTTCACTTTGGCATATTGGAAACAAATGCCCTGCTTAACTGTTTCAAGAAAGAGTGCCTTGACTACATCCGAAAACATGATTTTTTTGACTTTTTAGACCATTTCAGGCAATATCAATGTGTTGTATACATGTCTAATATAATGAATAAACATGTTTTAGAAGATTATTAAAATTATAACCGAGCTTATTAGCAATATTTTAAAGGAGTACTTGTGCTAAATATAAATAAGAGATTTCTTTTTATTATTCTTTTAGTACTTGGAATTGTAACACTTTATATTGGTATATATTTTAAAAAAGAAATCATACCTGAAAAATTTATTATAAATAATAATTCACAATGTATTTTAATTGCACATGCAGCTGGTAGAATTAATGGACGTGCTTACACAAATTCACTAGAAGCCTTACAGAAATCCTTTGAAATGGACTATAAATTTATTGAGATTGATATATTAGAGTCTTGTGATGGCAAGTTGGTAGCTGCACATGACTGGAAGCATTTTAATAAAATAACAGGTAAAGGTGATAACTTAAATATTTGTGTCAATGCATCTGATTTTATGCAGAGAAAAATATTTAATGAATTTACTCCTATAGATGCAGTGACAATTTCTGAAATGTTCTCAAAAGAAAAAGATGTTTACCTTGTAACGGATAAGATAACTAATTTTACAGCTATAAAACAGCAATTAAAAATTCCAGTTGATAATTTACTAGTAGAAGTTTTTTCTTACGAACAATACCAAGAAGCTTTAAAAAATGGAATCAAATATCCCATGCTATGTGTATGGAATCGCGATGGCTTGATTAAGTATATGGATTTACTTTTACAAGAAAAAGTAGCCATAATCACAATGGCTAAAAGAGACTTACACTTATGTAAAAACGAGCTAGAATCATTACAAAAAAAGAACATTTCTGTATTTGTTTTTACTGAGAATGATGTCGATAAAATACTTGAATATGCGCCGAAGTATGTTACTGGATTTTATACGGATGATGTTTATAATAAGGATTTAGCTAAATAATGAAAAACAGAAAATATAATATTATATCTACATTAATTTTTTTTCTTGGAACAGCAATACTGACTTCTATATACTGGATGAAAAATAATTTTGGCAATCCCACAATGGATTCTATATTATTTCATTTACAAGCTCCACTAGTGGGAGCAGAAAAAACAATCACAAATTTTGTAATGCATATTTTTTATGCATTTTTAATATCTTTAGCATTATATTACACATTAAAAATAGTTGATAAAAAAATAGTACTTCATAATAGTATAAAAATAGCGTTTTTTTCCATTTATTTAGTATTGTGTGGTATTTATACATTAAGCACTTTAAATGTAGTCAATTATTTAAAAAAAACTCGCCAAGCCACTAGCTTTATACAAGATAACTATTATATTCCTGATACTATAGCTTTTTCTGAAAATAAGCGAAATATTATTGTACTTGTGCTAGAGTCTTTAGATAGGGGATTTACTAAAGATAGTTTTCCTCAGTCTTTATTACCTCATCTAGAAACTATCCAAAAGAACAATGTTTCTTTCCCGAAACTTCAGCAAACCAGTGGTACAGGTTGGACCATTGCAGCCCTTACTGCTATGACACTTGGTGTCCCACTTAAGCTTCCTATTCATGGGAATAGATATGAAGGAAATACATTCAAATACTTTTTACCTGGAGCAAAAAGTATTTTAAACGTATTAGAAAAAAATAACTACAGAATAAACCTCATCTTAGGCAGTAATTCTAACTTTTCTGGAATAAACAACTTATTTAAAACACATGCTCTTAACAGCAACATTTATGATTTAGACTTTTTTATCAATGAAGACAAAAATATTAAAATCACAAATTGGGGTCTTGATGATGAGCAACTTTATGAACATGCCAAAAAAATAATTCTTAAAAAAAGCACTACAAATGAACCATTTTTTACAGTAATTCAAACTATAGATACGCATAACCCTGTACCTATAGTAAAATCCTATCCGCAAATTTATGGTGATTCAAGAGACACTATTTTACATGCTGATACCATGGCCAACAATTTTATAGCTTGGGCAAAAAAGCAAAGCTTCTATGAAAATACCACAATAATAATCATAGCCGACCATAAGCTCATGAATTCAAAACTAGGTTCGTTCGAGCTTAAAGGGAAGAGATACCTTTACAATGCAATAGTTAACTCACCATTTTCCATGAAGAAAGAGTACTTACAGCGTCAGGCTATTATGTTTGATTTAGCTCCAACCATCTTAGAGATTGCCGGAGCCCATCTTCCAAACAGAAGATTTGGCCTTGGTTACTCACTTTTTTATGATGAAAAAAACCTTCTTGAAACACTAGGGGCTGAAAATCTTGCAAAAAAATTGGCAAATAGAAGCAAATTTTATAATTCTTTTTTTGTGGAAGAATAATTAAAAAGGTGCAACAAGCAACAATAATATTTAGCTTCTAATATAACAAGGTATCACATAAAAATATAATCCATGTGCCATAGAAAAACAGCTGTGCAATGAATTGTGCTGCACTTCCCATATCTTTGGCTTTTTTGGATAATATATGCTTTTCAAGGGAAATTCTATCTACAACGTTTTCTATGGCACTATTAAGCAGCTCTACAATAATACATAAAATACAGGGTAAAACCAAAAGTATTTTTTCAGAAAAAGAGTTACCCAAGTACAGGCCGCAGGGGATTGCTACTATGCTCAGAATATTAATCTGACGAAAAGCTTCTTCATCCTGCCAAGCATATCTATACCCCTCCCATGAGTATTTTAGCGCATTGAGAATGCGCGCTATACCGGTACGCCCTTTTAAATTATTTCTATTTTCCATAATTCTTCTAAGTCAAAAACGTGTGTTTTTTATTTGTAAAGAGGTTAATTGTAAAAGTAATGCCAAGGCTATATCACAGCACTTTTAATGCTAACTTCGCATTTTCACAGCAAAAAACTATTTCTCCTTTCACAGTACTGCAGCTTTCACTAAAGAGAAGGGAAATGAAAATAGCCTTTTTACAAGGTGTAAAAAGGCTATTTTCAATTCTTTACAAATACAATATTCAAAAAGAAAAAGGTATTCCGTACATAAAATAAGCCCTTTATGGACAAAATAATCTCATTTATGCACTCATACACTATTTCAATTTTAATCTTTAATTAAATTATACAAAATATTACTTAAGCTTTGCAAATCAGGCTTAGAGAATTGTGCATCAGCACCCACCGATTGGCATTTTTTTACAAGGCTTTCGCTCACCATGGAAGAAAACACCGCCACAGGAACTGTTTTTAAAATGGGATGCTCTTTCACGCGCTTACATAGAGCCAAGCCATCGATGGAGGGCATTTCAATATCTGTAATAATGCCTTCTACATAGTCCGTAATGGGCTTGCCTGTTTCTTCGGCTTGCTTGGCATATTCTTTTAAAATGTCCCAAGCAATTTGTCCATTTTCCGCTTGAGTAACATCAAAACGCCCTTCCTGAGATAAAAGGTCGCGTACAAGCTTTCTAATGGAGCTAGAGTCATCGGCGTGGACAATGCGATATTTTCTATCTACAGGAGCATTGGGAGCCTTGGCAGATTCCATATGGATAGCTATGGCAGGGTGAATTTCTGCCACAATGGCTTCTAAATCAAGAAGTAAAATAATGCGATCATCCATGCGCACCACGCCAGTTACGGCATTACGGCTCACCTGTGTAAGGAGATTGCCGGGGGCTTCCACATTGGTCCAGCTCAAGCGATAAATACGATTCACCCCAGACACTAAGAATGCTGTGGTAAGCGTATTAAATTTGGTGATGATAATTTTATAATCTTGTGTGGGTGATGGGGTAAAATTAAGGTATTTTGCCACATCTATAAGTGGGATAACTTCTCCATTTCTATGAGCAAAAGCACCCATAACCGCAGGATGCGGCATTTCAGGCATGGCAGTTACTTTTTGAGGGCGAATAATTTCTACCACTTTTGCTACGTTAATGCCGTAGTGTCCGCAGTATCCTTCTTCTTCCACATAAAATTCCATGACCTCGAGTTCATTGGTGCCTGCTTCAAGAAGAATATTTGTTTGCGACATGGTAAGTAGCCTCCTGCCCAGCTATAGTTTATAGTAATTTCTACGGCCATAAATCATAAAACTTTATACCTAAAGCCGTAGAAAATACTATCTTACTTCTGACAAGGTCAAAATTAATTATTTTGTGTGGCAAAAAGAGGGAATTGTCGTGCAAACTTTTCCACTTCTTCTTGAATCCCAGCAAGCTTTATGGCGTCATCAGTATTTTTTAAGGCATCCACAATCCATGCGGCCACTTGCTGCATGTGATTTTCATTCATACCACGTGTGGTAAGAGCAGCAGTACCAATGCGCACGCCTGAAGTCACAAAAGGAGAGCGTGTTTCAAAAGGTACGGTATTTTTATTTACCGTAATACCTGCTGCGTCCAAAGCATGCTCTGCATCCTTACCGGTAATATTTTTATTGGTTAAATCCAATAAAATAAGATGATTATCAGTTCCGCCTGAAACAAGATCAAAACCTGCATCGGTAATGCACTTGCCAAGCATGGCAGCATTTTTTACCACTTGCTTCTGATATTCCACAAAGGCAGGACTAAGAGCTTCGCCAAAGGCCACAGCTTTTGCCGCAATAACATGCATAAGTGGCCCGCCCTGAATGCCGGGGAAAATTTGGCTATTCAAAGTCTTGGACATATCTTCAGTGGATAAAATCATACCGCCACGGGGGCCGCGCAAGGTTTTATGCGTGGTGGTGGTGGTAATATGCGCATGTTCAATGGGGGAAGGATGTACACCAGCAGCCACAAGGCCCGCAATATGTGCCATATCCACCATGAGCTTTGCGCCCACTTCATCGGCAATGGCGCGAAAGCGTGCAAAATCGATGGTACGTGCATAAGCAGAACCGCCTGCCACAATGAGCTCAGGCTTTTGTTCTTTAGCTATCTTTTCCAATTGGTCGTAATCAATACGCCCTGTTTCCTTGGTAACACCGTAGGAAATAATATTGAAAAGGCGACCAGAGAAATTCACGGGGCTACCATGGGTCAAGTGACCGCCATGAGACAAGTCCATACCAAGCACTGTGGCACCGGGCTTTATGCACCCAAAGTACGCTGCCATATTGGCTTGAGAACCAGAGTGAGGCTGTACGTTGATATATTCGCAATCAAAAAGTTTTTTTGCACGATCAATGGCAATGTCTTCCACTATATCCACATATTCACAACCGCCATAATAGCGCTTACCGGGATAACCTTCGGCATATTTATTAGTCAGCACTGAGCCTTGTGCATTGCGCACTGCAGCAGAAACAAAGTTTTCAGAGGCAATAAGCTCAAGCTTTCCCGTTTGACGGTCAGTCTCAAGGGCAATGGCTCTGGCTACTTCTCTATCTTGCAACATAAGTTCTTGCATTACATTCTCCTAAATTACTGTTTCCACTGCTTGAAAATAAGGCTAGCATTGGTTCCGCCAAAGCCAAAAGAGTTACACATGGCATAGTTACACTGCACATGTTCACTGCCTTCTGTCATATAATTCAAATCGCACTCTGGATCTGGTGTATCGCGATTAATGGTGCCCGGAACAACACCTTCATGTAAGGCCAATACAGAAAATACGCTTTCAATGCCGCCGGCGGCGCCTAAAAGGTGTCCTGTCATGGACTTAGTGGCAGAAATACGAATGTTCTTGGCGTGGTCACCAAAAACCAATTTAATGGCTTTGGTTTCGCAAGAGTCATTCAAATAGGTAGATGTACCGTGAGCATTGATATGATCAATATCTTCGGCCTTAAGACCAGCATCTTTCAGAGCATTTTTCATGGCTCTAGCCATACCTTCGCCAGATTCATGCGGCGCAGTCATGTGGTAAGCATCGCAAGAAGTGCCGTAGCCTACAAGTTCTGCATAAATGGTGGCACCGCGCGCTTGGGCATCTTCCATATCTTCTAACAAAAGGAAACCTGCGCCTTCGCCAATGACAAAACCATCTCTATTTTTATCGAAAGGACGGGAGGCCTTGGTGGGATTGTCATTATTTTGAGAAGAAAGAGCCTTAAGAGCCGTAAAGCCAGCCACACCAAGAGGTGTTACAGTGGCTTCCACACCGCCGGTGATAACGGCGTCACAACGACCAAGAAGCATTTCACTAAAAGAAGTACCTATGGCGTGAATGGCTGAAGCACACGCGGTGGTCACGGTAACATTGTTTCCTTTAGCACCTTCAAAAATAGCCACTTGGCCTGGCCCCATATTGGAAATAAGCATAGGAATCATGAAAGGAGAAACTTTACCTGGGCCAGATTTCAAAAGCTTTTCATGATAAATTTCGATGGTTTTTAAACCACCAAGCCCCACACCAAGAATAACGTCAGTGCTTTCGGCATTGTTTTCATCAATGACAAACTTGGCATTTTCCACAAGAGCCTTTCCCGCCACCACAGCAAATTGCGTGAAGCGATCCATGCGTTTTACTTGTTTAAAGGGAATATGATCCTCAGGCTTAAAATCTTTTACTTCCCCAGCGATACGCGAATCATAAGCGCTGGCATCAAAATGTGTGATAGGGCCAATGCCTGACTGACCAGCAATAAGTGCTTTCCACGTGCTTTGCACATCGTTACCAAGAGGGGTTATAGCCGATACACCGGTAACCACAATACGCCTGCGGCTCATGTGAACTCCTTAAAAAAATAAGTGCCTATAAAATACAATACGGCATGACTGTACAGCCTGCCGTTCCTTTCATTTACAAGGACTGGCTCTTAGTCAATCCTTCATAGTACAAAAAAGGAGGCACAAGCGCACCTCCTTTTTCAACTATTACTTGCCTTCAATATAGGAGATGGCGTCCTGTACTTTTAAAATCTTTTGAGCGTCGTCATCGGCAATTTCGATGTCGAATTCTTCTTCCATAGCCATGATAAGCTCAGTAAGGTCTAAGGAATCAGCACCAAGGTCTTCCACAAAGGAAGCGCCTGGCTTTACTTCTTCGGCGGAAACGCCCAGTTGTTCTACGATAATGTTTGTAACTTTTTGTGCTACATCAGACATAATAGCCTCCATACGCAATTTGTCGTTTTTTATTAACAATACATGCCGCCATTAACGGCAAGAATTTGTCCAGTAATGTATTGTGCTTTAGCAGATGCTAAAAAAGCCACAGCATGAGCCACATCTTCTACAGAGCCCATACGCTTTAGGGGAATGGCATTTTCATATTCTGCACGCACATTTTCGGGCAAGCTTGCCGTCATATCCGTTTCAATGAAGCCAGGAGCCACAGTGTTCACGGTGATATTACGACCAGCAAGTTCTTTTGCAGCAGCCATGGTCAAACCATGCATACCAGCCTTAGAAGCGGCATAGTTGGTTTGCCCAGCATTGCCTTGTTGCCCCACCACAGAGGAAATATTCACTATACTTCCGTGGCGTTGTTTACTCATAATTTTTGCAGCTTCGCGTAAGCAGATAAAGGAACCACGTAAATTGGTACCTAAAACGTTATCAAAATCTGCATCTTTCATACGAATAAGAAAGCCGTCTTTGGTAATACCTGCATTATTGACAAGTACAGCAAGATCCACTTTATCTTTAATATTTTCCGCAAAAAAAGCACTTATGGCATCGCCATCGCTCACATTTAAGCAAAAAGCCTGAGCCTTGCCGCCTTTAGCCACAATGCCCTCAGCCACTTTTTGTGCTTCCTCAGGCTTGCTCACATAGGTCAAGAATACTTGAAAGCCGTCTGCAGCCAAGGTTTCAGCAATGGCTTTACCTATGCCGCGTGAGCCGCCGGTAACAAGGGCGGTAGGTATTTTATCGCTCATGATACAATCCTTTATTCCTTATGCATCAAGCACAAGGTATGCTCTGTGTGAGCCATGTGTTACATATATCAAATAAGTCTAATTTTCAAGGCACAATGTGCTTTAAAAATTTACTGCTTAAAAGCCAAAATCAAGAATACCACAACCCCAAGTAAAGCCAGCGCCCACCGAAGCTACCATGACTTTTTTACCCGCGCCAATGCACCCTTGCTCGCGTGCATCTTGCAAAGCCAAGGGCACCGAAGCAGAAGAGGTATTACCATACTTATGTACATTGGCAAAAACTTTTTCTTCGCTCAGCTTTAAACGGGAGCCAACAGCTTCGATAATACGTAAATTAGCTTGGTGCGGCACGTAAAGGTCTATATCATCCATGGTAAGACCGCTTTGTTCAAGCACTTCATGGGCTACACTTACAAGGCTGCGTACAGCGTGTTTAAACACCTCGCGCCCTTGCATTTGTAAGAAAAATTCTTCGGTAATGGTATCACCGGTCTTATAGATATTGGCCGTACCGCCGCCTATGGTGATAAGATCCCACAATTTACCATCGGTGTGACAAATAACATTACTTACAGCAGCTAATGCTTTCTCACCATGAGCCTTGGTGGCGCTGTTGCGTAAAATTAAGGCACTGGCACCATCACCAAAAAGTACGCAAGTGGTGCGGTCTTGCCAATTAACACGGCGCGTAAGTGCTTCTACACAAACAAGTAAAACGGTGGCGTCAGGATGCATTTGTAGCATGGCTTGACTTAAAGATAAACCGTATAAGAAACCAGAACATGCCGCGTTGAAATCCAAAGCCATCACTGTACCGCAGCCTAATTTATTGGCCACAAGGCTGGCGGTGGAAGGGCATAAGTATTCAGGAGAGCATGTGGCCACAAAAACATGGGTCACGTCTTTTGCTTCCAGTCCAGCCTCCAATAAAGCTTTTTGTGCGGCCAGCATACCAATATCAGAGGCATTTTCCCCTTCAGCCAGCATATGTCTTTGTTTAATGCCTGTGCGCGTGGTAATCCACTCATCATTGGTATCTACTATGCGACTTACGTCTTCATTGGTCAAAATACGTTCTGGTACATGTATTCCTAGGCCGTGTACATGGCAAGTCGTCTTCATAGTAAGGTCTCTTTATATATGTGCCTGCGTCAAACGAGGCATGCAGGTGGATAATAAAAGGCACTGCATAGATGGCTTAAAGCGCGCGGCTAAACCTTGTTAGCTCATCATTGGCCATGATGGTCTGAGCAAGGTGGGTATTTGTTCCCTTGCGCACAAAAATGCCCCCCATTTTTATGGCATTACAAATGGCCTTGGCATTGGATTTACCGTGGCAAACCAAGATAAGGCCCTGCAAACCAAGCACAGGGGCACCGCCGTATTCTGCATAGTCTATGGTTTCTTTAAATTTCTGATAGGCACTGCGGGAGAGCATGGCTCCCAAGCGTGGTAATATTCCGGAATATAAATGCTTTTTCAAAATGCGTATGAGTGACATGGAAAGCCCTTCACTCATTTTAAGAACCACATTTCCTAAAAAGCCGTCGCACACCACCACATTAATTTCACCGGTGAGCAGATCACGTCCCTCACAGTTTCCGGCAAAATTTAGCTTTTGCGCCATTTTCAAGAGGTCGTAAGCTTCTTTCACTTGTGTATTACCCTTGCCTTCTTCTTCGCCAATGCTAAGCAGGCTGATACTTGGCGCGGGATATTCTAAAATATCACGTGCAAAAGCATCACCCATGAGCCCAAATTGGAAAAGGTGATAGGGGCGACAATCCACATTGGCACCGCAATCTAAAAGGACAAGAGGTTTTTTTTCTGTGGGCAAGAGCGCAGTTAAAGCAGGGCGTTCCACTCCTTGGATACGACCCACAATAAACATACCACACGCCACCGTAGCACCGGAATGACCGGCGCTGACCGCAGCGTGAGCGGCGCCTTCGCGCACAAGACGACAGGCCACTTGGATGGAAGCGTTCTTTTTACGACGCAACACATCCGAGGGCTTTTCGTTCATATGAACCACATCATCTGCATGAACTATTTCATAGTTCACACCAGTAGTGTCCAAAAGCTCCAACTCTGCCTTTATCTTGGCAGTATCACCCACCAAGAGAACAGTCAGATCATGGAGCTTTGCAGCACTAATGGCGCCAGGCACCACAACGGAGGGTCCAAAGTCCCCCCCCATGGCGTCCACAGCAATGATGGGGCATATGTCCATTAATTCTGGTCGTCAGAAGTGGAAATTACCTTGCGTCCTTTGTAAGTGCCGCAGCTTGCACACACAGAGTGAGGCAAAGTGGGTTCGCCACAGTTGCAGTAAATAACTGTTGGCACAGCCACGCGGTCATGGGAACGACGCATACCTTTTCTGGAACGGGACTTTTTGTTTTGTTGAACTGCCATTGTATTCTCCTTAGCAATCGAAATACTTATTTCGATGGGGTAATTTTCAATGCACGTAATGCCGCAAGTCTGGGGTCGCCCTCATCTTGGGTACACGCACAGGAATTTTCATTTAAATTGATGCCACACGTGGGGCAAAGCCCCTTACAACCCTCTTGGCACACGGGGCGCATGGGCAAGGAGAGCATGAACTCTTCCCAGCACAACAAAGCCACATCCAGAACAGGCGTATTGTTTTGTAGAATAATACGCGTGTCACCGTCCATAAGGGCATCGGCAAAGTCATCATTATTATCATCCTCTTCGTTATCAAAGGGAATGGCTTCGCCTGGTACAGCTTCAAAAGTATCTATCTCATGGTCAATGGTGGTAGGCGCATCTTCGGCGCAAAGGTCACAATCTTGCACCACCTGACCTGTCAATTTGCCACGCACAAGACAACCGCCTTGCATGGGCATAAGGGTAAATACCGCACGAAGTGGCGTGAGAACACGGCAATCCACATGAAATTCTTTCATAGGCGCTTCCCACACCTGAGCATCGTCCACCGTTATCTGGCGACCGCTAGGGGAGATATCGTTAATTGCTACGTATACTTTCTCCATAACTACCTCGTGAAATGTGCCTTTTACATGTTGAGCCCATACCCTGTCAAGATATTTAGGGTGATTTTTTACTATTTTATGAATTTTATACCTTTGAGGTCTGCTTCAAATTTATTTTATTTTATGAGGCATTTTACAAATGGCACTAAATCTGGCTAAAAAATTATCTGTAGTCGACACTGAAAAACAACTTAACTGTCAGTAAAGATAGAATTTACAACTTAAAAATTTTAATAAATTTTACCAGAAATAAAGGTATGGGATACGTTTTCTGGCAAAATTTAGACATCTTTTGCCCCTATCTTTGGTGAAGAACCCTCTTTTTTTCTCATGTGCGCAGCATGGCCGCGTCTTTCATCTAAGACCCAAGGCCTAATACAAATATAAAAAAAAGGCTTGGATGTAAATCCAAGCCTTGACCATTCTTTAATGGTGCCGCGGGACAGAATTGAACTGCCGACACGAGGATTTTCAGTCCTCTGCTCTACCAACTGAGCTACCGCGGCGACAAGAGAGGTTCTACGCAAACCTGCACCTTTTGGCAAGTGTTTTTTTTAATTTTTTTTATCTTTTTTATATGTTTTTTGTAACACTCTAATATTATAGCTAATATACAACGCTGTACGACATCACTTCAGGACGATGGAAAAAGAGCTCCACACGTCTATTAAGCATACGGCTAGCTTCGTCTGTCCCCACCTGATAAGGGCGAGTATCTCCATAAGCCACGCTACGTAAGCGTGAGGGCTTAACACCATTATTTATAAGATACCGCACCACAGCGGCAGAACGTGCCGCAGAGAGCTCCCAAGCAGAAGGATAGGGGCCTGTGATTTCCTGAGAATCTGAATGCCCACGTACCACAAGGTACATATTGTACTCACTGAGCAAGAAGATAACATCTTGCAACACTTCTTCCCCTTGAGCACTCAAAGTGGCAGAGCCTTCATCAAACATGAGCCCTGAATGTACACGCAGTTGTACACCCACATCATCTTGATTCACACCGGCACTATTTTGTGGCACAGCGTCAGCCATGAGCATTTTTTTAATTTTTTCTGCCAAGGCATAATGTGTTTTGTCTATTTCTTCTTGCTTGCTGTCACGCATATCAATTTTATCCGTATTTTGGATAAAGGGGTTATTTGATATGGGAGAGGTGGATGATGTATCCATGCTGCTTTCCCCAGCAAAATAGGCGGCAAGACCAGCTTTGGTTTCTGGTGGCGCCATATTTAATATCCACAAAAGGAGGAAGAAGGCCATCATGGCCGTCACAAAGTCTGCGTAGGCTACTTTCCATGCACCACCCATAGTGAACTCCTAAAATATATTTATGTTCATATTAGCCATTTTTGAGCTTTTCTTCCATTTCTGAGAAAGTGGGGCGAAAAGCTTGAGGAATGGCACGACGTCCGTATTCCACCGCAATAAGCGGTGTAGAGCCGCGAATGGCTGCAGCCACGGCTTCTTTAATGGAATTATAATAAAAATGCTCTTCGTGTGCATGGTTTTCAAGCTTGGCACCCATGGGACCAAAGAAACCATAACAAAACAAAATACCAATAAAAGTACCCACCAAGGCCGCTGCAATATAGTGTCCCAGTACTTCGGGTGGCTCATTAATCTTACTCATGGAAAGCACAACACCAAGTACACAGGCCACAATACCCATACCGGGCATGGATTCAGCCATATGCGTCACCGCATGCGCAGGAAGCAATTCCTCTTCATGCATGGTATGCATATCAATGTTCATAAGACTGTCAATATCAGCTGGATCGCCTGTGGTGAGATACACACGCAAAGTATCGCCAATAAAACTCACTGTTCTTTTTGAGCGAGAAATTTCGGGATATTTATTAAAAATGGCGCTGGATTCAGGATTTTCCACATCACTTTCAATGCTAATGACACCTTCACGGTGCATCTTAGAAAAAAGTGCATACAACAAAGCCAATGTGTCTGCATACTTATCCTTACTTGAGCCTGGGTCGCCAAAAATATGCTTGAAACTGCCCACAATGAGCTTCCATGTATATTTTGTTTGCGCCGCAAAGAAAGCCCCCCAGCAAGCACCAAGAATAATTACATATTCTGCCGGCTGAAAGAGAATGAGAAAATCGCCCTTGGCCATGGCATAACCAGATACAACACTGGCAATAACAATAAGTAAACCAATAATAATGTACATACATGTTTCCGTAGGCTAAAATACGTTTAAAGATGGGTCGTGTTAAGAGGTATCGGAGAAAAACGCGGAAACTTTATACGCCGCATCACACTTCTTAAAGTGTAGTCATTTCCCAAACATCTGTAAAGAAAAAAACTAAAAATAACAAAGTTAGTTATGTAAAACACAGCACACATAAAAGCATACATAAAATAAAAGTAGCAACGCGCACAGTCATAAATATGCTTTCCCTCAAAACGTTTCTGGTATATTGTTGTAACACAGTTGAGTACAACAACCCTATAATACGGTTTTTTACCAAAGGTCATGGCATGCAGGAACATATTCTCGATACCATAGGGAACACACCTCTTATTCCTTTACAAAAAATGCATAATTACCCTTGTGAAATATATGTAAAACTGGAAAATAAAAACCCCGGCGCTTCCATTAAAGATCGTATTGCTTTGCATATGATACGTAAAGCCATGGAGCAGGGCAGCCTTGCTCAAGGCGGTACCATCATAGAACCTACCAGCGGCAATACAGGCATAGCTTTAGCCATGATAGCCGCAGTATACGGTTTTCGTTGTTTCATTGCCATGCCGGAAAGCATGAGTATTGAACGGCAAAAACTCATACGCAGTTATGGCGCAGAGCTTATTTTAACCCCAGCGTCCAAAGGTATGGCAGGTGCCGCCCAAGCAGCGCAAGAGCTGTTAGAAAAAACACCTCATGCCTTTATGCCCAATCAATTTGCCAACGCACATGCCGTAGAAGCACATTATACCACCACAGGCCCTGAAATTCACAAAGCTTTTGCGCAAAAAGAGCTCATGCCAGATGTATTAGTGGCAGGGGTAGGTACGGGTACCACCTTATCAGGCTGTGCTTTATACTTGCGGGAAGTATATCCCTCATTGCGGGTTTGCGCTGTGGAGCCTGCGGAATCTCCTTTATTAAGCCAAGGACAAAGCGGCCCCCACGGTATACAAGGCATTGGCGCCAATTTTATTCCGCAAGCATTGCGCCGTGAAGTCGTAGATACTGTGCTCACTGTATCCACAAAGGATGCCATCAGCACAGCGCAAAAACTACAAAAGTTCGAAGGCATCAGCGGCGGCATTTCATCCGGCGCCAATGTATGTGCAGCTTTGCAATTGGCAGCCCAGAAAGATATGCAAGGAAAGCGCATTGTCACTTTCATCTGTGACACGGGCGAAAGGTATCTTTCTACAGCACTTTTCGATAAATAAAAGCATAGGGAATGCATATGATTCTACCAATTATTATGCTTTTAAGTGGTATACTTGGTGGTATAGTTGCGCAAAATAAAGGACGTAATCTTTTTTTATGGACTTTGCTTTGCGGCATTATGCCCCTTTGTGTGCTCATTCTTTTAGCTTTACCCACTTTACCGCAGTATGGCGTAACGCGCCTATGTCCGCATTGCTTGCGCATTATTGCTTGGCAAGCAAAGCTCTGTGGCTATTGTGGGCAGCGCGTATTCATACCCCATAAAGATGAATGCGCTTTTTGTGGCAGTGATATGACCACCGATGAACAGACATGTTCTTCTTGTGGTCGAGAGAAAACAAATACACAATAAGTGTGTAGATTTTTACGTAAAAGGTATACGTTATGAAAAAAAGTTCTTTTGTGTTCAGTGCCTTACTTTGTGTTTTTTTACTTTCCTTACCCATGCTGGCTCATGCAAAAACTCCCACAGGCGTTTTACAAGAAGCGGTGGAGCGCGGTACATTGCGCGTGGGTATCTCTTCCTTTGTGCCTTGGGCCATGCAAGACAAGACAGGCAATTATATAGGCTTTGAAATTGATGTGGCTCGTCGCTTAGCCAAAGATTTTGACTTGGAATTGGAAATACTGCCCACCAAGTGGTCTGGCATTATTCCTGCTTTGCTCACAGGTAAATTTGATATGATTATTTGCGGCCTTGGAAGCTCAGCTGCACGTTCTTTACGGGTGAATTTTACCATACCCTATGACCATACCGTCATTGAAGCAGTAGGGCGAAAAGATGTACTTGGCGAAAGTACAAATTTTGCTGATTTTAATAATGCGCAAACCATTGTAGCCGTACGCACCGGCACCACCGCCGCCACTGCAGCCAAGCAAACCTTACCCAAGGCTACCATGCGCTATTTTGACGAAGAAGCCCCTGCAGTACAAGAAATGCTTTCAGGTCGTGCGCACATGTTTTTCACTTCAAGCCCATTAGGTTCCTTTGAGGTATTAGCCAAACCGGAAGAATTACGCCATGTTGCGGAATCTGTCTATCCACAACCCATCAGCATTGCGGTTCGTAAAGGCGATTACGATACCATTAATGCTTTAAATGCATGGATACGCACCTGTGAAGCCGAAGGCTGGCTTAAAGAAAGACGCCACTATTGGTTCCAAACGCGCGAGTGGGAATCTTTGTTAAAGTAACCCTTACTTTTTTAAAAAATAATCACAAAAAAACCTCTGCCCATATGGTGCAGAGGTTTTTTTACATATAAAACGTGACTAAAGTTATTCGCCCGTTGTAGCAGGGGTGGCTTGTGCCTTTTCTTCCGTGCTTTGTTCGGGAGCAGGGCTTTTTACCTCTATTTCTGTACCGTCTTTATGCACTTGTTTCCCTTGATGTATAAGGTATTGTGCCACAGCACAGCTATCAGCTTGCGGAATTTGTAAACCCACACGTTTTTCACGGTTCACTAATATGGGCCCCACCAAGTTAAGGCTGGTTTCTTCAGGCTTTCCTTGAGGTATGGACACGGTAACCAATACAGCCACATTGTCGCGTTCATTGTCTTTAAGGCGCAAAAGCTTTTGCTCAGCATCACCCACTTTAACGTTATAGTCTTCCATAAAGGTATAAGGGTCTGCCACTAAAAGTCCCACCTGCGCTTTATCCATGCTTTGCAACACAAGAAAAGGCGTGTCAGTGTTAATTTGCAGTAAAATAAATTCGTGCAAACCTTCAAAACCAGCAAGACCGCGTGGAAAATAAATAACTTTATCTGTATCCACGGTGCGCAAACCGAGGCGGGTCTGTATTTCTACTTCGTTTTTTCTTGCCATAAGCTTGTCACCAATAAAAGATCTTCAGTACGGGTTTCTAAAGCGAGACGATTTTCTTCTTTCACTCGCAGATACACTTCTTCCCTATAAACAGTCACATCATCGGGTACATCAATACCAAGCTTCACTTGCTTTCCTTGCAAGCTTAGCACTTTAATGCGTATATTTTCCCCTATATAGATGCTTTCATTGGGGCGACGTGTAAGTATAAGCATATGAGACCGCTTTTATATTCCCAAGTTTTCTATATTAAATATATTTTGTTAAATTGGTTTGTAAAATCATGGATGCTGATTTTAATACCGTGGAATAGGCCAATTCATCCTTAGCGAGTTGATTCAAAAGCTCTGTTAAGTCAATATCTTCTGTGAAACTTAACCGCGCTTGTTGGTCTAACATTTCTGTATCAAGCATACTTTCTGCCAAGTCAAGACGATCTTCCAATCCACCTACACGAGCTTCATGGGTGAGCATACCTTCCAAAGCTGCAGTAATGGTCACCAAAGATTCACCAATACCAGCAGATTCATTGTTCTCTGTAAAAGCAATAAGTTGACCTACAGCTTCAAAAATATTGGGACCATTCACCACTTGCCCATTGTACACACCGCCAAAAATATCCTTACCCACTTGGTTAACAGGGAGGTAGGTATTTTCCATGACTTCATACCCTAGCTCAGCTCTGTCTGGGTGTACAGTCATTTGTGTGTTCGGCTCTAAAATTGTATCGCCGCCCAAAGTGGTAGAAACTTCTAAAAAACCACCAGGAATGGTCAAGGTAACAGAACCCACCGAGGGATTTGGCACTTGACTGGAACTAGCAATCCATGTTTTCCCACCATCATTACTGTAAGAGTAATTCACAACACTGCCTGCCATGAATAAATTTGCTTCGCCCAGTGGCCCTGAAGGATCTATGGGATTAGGACTAGGATCTATACGTACCACAACATTTTGTGAAAAAAGACCTTCTGCATTTAATTGTAGATTGTCAGATCCATTTTGCATATCCACACGGCGTGGTTGCATATCAATGCTCATGCCAGTGGTAAGCACGCCGGTAAGGGTATTTTTCCCATCAAGCTCTATGAAGCCGCTTTCCCCGTCAGCATTCACAAAAGGAAGCTGTACAGTGCTATCAGCAGGGTTTGGCACTTGTGCTGATCCTGTCATCCAAGTGACACCGCCATTGGTGCTATAACGGTAATCCACAGTGGAACCAGGATCACGTAAATTTGCCGTATTTGTTAATTCCATAAGAATATTATCTTCAACATTGGCGTGAATATCTGTCTCTAAACCAGCAGGGCCACCACTCACAACGCCGTAAGCATTGCCATCACTATCATCGCCGTTATAAATGGCTGTGGGGTACAGAGTTAAAAAAGTACCGTCAGTGGTATCCACAGGATCTGGCACTGCAGGGGCTGTCACCACTGTTCCGGGGCGCATATTGAGTTCCACCCCATTCATGGCAATACGAGATTCACCGGCAGCTAGGGTAGCGTCAGTCCATGTTCTACCGCCATCTTCCGTCCATTGATAGTCTAGGGCATCAGTGCCTACTACACCATCACTTAGGAAACGAACAGACATGGACGCATCGGCCATGCCAGTGACACTGGCACCGCGCACGTCAAAATTTTCATCGTGGGTATGAATGCCGAGCCCTTGTTCATAGGCAGTTTCAGTATAATTATGCCCACCAAAAATGGAATTTCCTTCAAACTCTGTATTAGACAAATTAAGTAATTGCCCAAAAAGCTGTGTGAGCTGTGTGGAAATTTGATCTCTATTTTCATCAGACATGGTGCCAGTAGCGGCCTGTTCTGCCAATACCTTAATGGCGCTTAATGTACTACTTACTTCTTGCAAAGTCGCGTCGGTAAGTTCTAACCAACCGCGTGCTGTATCTAAATTCTTCTGATATTGCTCAGTGGACTGAATTTCAACGCGGGAATTTAAAACCAAAGCAGTACCAGCAGGGTCATCAGAAGGTTTATTAATCTTCTTTTGTGTGCCACCTTGAATATTGGTTTCCATATAGTTGGCCAAACTTGTCTGCATATGGCGCAAGTTTGTATCATAAATCATGGTATTGCTAACGCGCATACTGCCCCCTTATTGCTTTAAACCGAGCAAGGTTTCTAGCATTTGATCTGCTGTAGTAATGAGTTTGGCCGCCGCTGTGTAAGCATGCTGATATTTAATCAAGTTAGCCATTTCTTCATCAAGGTTCACACCAGAAACAGCTTGCTGTTGATTACTTAAATCAATGGCCAAAGCTTCATTATACTCTGCATTGGTTTGCGCTGTACGAGTATCAGCACCCACACGAGAAACCAAAGTACTGTAAGATTCTGTAATGGTCTGCTGTCCTGTGGTACGCCATGGGGTATTCACATCCACTTTTTTGGTCAAAAGATTACCCACTTCGTTGGCCAAGATATTATCCCCAGGAAGAGCTTGGTTAGCACCATTCACATAACCGGCATTAATACGGGTTAAGTTGGTGGCGATGGCTTCATTGACAGCAATATCTTCTGCATCATTCCCTTTAAAAAAGGTATTAATACCAAGAGCAGCCATAACGCCTGTGGTGTCTTGCCCAATGGCCAAGTCCATATTACGCGCTGTTGTCTCTATGGTTAAGCGACCATCGTTAATTTCCGCATGTAGCTGACCCTCAAAACTGGTATTAATCATATCCCGCACATCTTCCAAGCTATCGGTGGCAGGGTCAAAATTAAAAGTCAGCGCTTCCATATGGGCTTCATTTTCAGAATTATATAAATGAATAGTCACCGTACCTGCTTCCATACGATCATGAAAATGTGTGCCGCTTTGCGCTGTACCAAGAGGAACATCAGTATAATCCACTCTTTCAGAGCCGTGATAGACATTGGTAAAATCTAATCCTTCACCTTGGCTATGTAATCTATTTACTTCCCAAATAAGAGCTTCTGCCACGGCATCAAGTTCATCTTCATAACGACCAATATGATCATCGCGCACAGCAAAGTGTGCTGTAATGGAACCAGCACCCAAACGTTGTTCATTGGTGGTACCGTCAAAGTACGTTTGCGGTGTCATATTAATGGGGCCACGTGTGGGCTCAATCCAATACAAACCATTTTTAGGAACTATGGTAAAACGGTCACCTTCATTAAAATTATCAGTTTTAGAGAAGGAAATTTTCAAATCGTGCGCTTGTACAGGATCTACCAAGCCATCACCATCATCGTCCGTCACTTCAAAAACTTGCTCAGAACCATCTGCATTTTTCAACCAGGTCTGCCCGCCATCCAAAGAAACACGATAGGTAGGGTTGGTAGAAGCCCCCACAGCACCGGCGGTGCCGCCGCTAAGCATTTCTATGGTATATTCATGCGCATCAGAACCATCAAAAATCACTTCACCCTCATACTCAGAGTTGGGCATCAAATCATTTTCTGCACGTGGCCCCATAAATTCAAACTCAGAAGTAACATTACCTTGCACCAAGGGCATACCGGTGGCAGTACGCACCACAAATTCATCATCATGGGTGTACTCGGTAGTAATATCAACATAGGTGGCAAGCTCACGTACGGCTGTATCGCGCTTATCCAAAAGATCATTGGGAGTACTTACGCCGGGAATGGTATTGGCTGTAATTTGCTGATTAAGATCTGCAATGCTTTGTACTAATTCATTAACGCGGTCTACGTCCACTTGAATATTTAATTCCATCTGACGACGAATTTGCTCCAAATCGTCCATGGTATCATTCATAAGCAAGCCCACGTTTTGGGATAATGTTACCAAATTCTGACGGGTGGCATCATCATCCGGACGCAAAGCCAAATCTTCCCACGCACCAAAAAATGCCGAAAGAGCATCGCTAATACCGGTACGATTGGATTCATTAAAAATGCTTTCCACAGAACTTAATGTGGCCTCTTGTTCCGTCCAGCGTGAAGCTTCAGAGGATTTATCCAGAAAAGAAACTTCCACAAATTGGTCAAAGCGGCGCAATACCTGCACAGCATCCACGCCCATACCTTGAGCGCCGGGGGCTTTGTTTAAAGCATAGGCATCTTGTAATTGCACATACTGACGGGAATAGCCTGGTGTATCCACATTGGCAATATTATTACCGGTGGTGGCTATGGTAGCTTGTTGTGCATTAAGTGCTGACTGACCAATATTAAATAAGGAATTAATACCCATTACAACCTCCCAGAAATGAGAGCAGCTTGTGGTCTTTGTTTGCCCATATGACCGCGTCTACCATAGGTAAGGCCGTGCTTGGGTGTAAGCTGCGAATGTAGTTCATGCATAACACGTTGACTTTGATCCAATAGAGCTAAAGAAAGCTGCGCATTGCGTGAAGCCATACGCGCGGCTTTTTGCTCATGGGCGTCAATATCTTTAAACAAAGCCAACAAATTAGTGCCTTGTTCCTCAGGAAGCAAAGTCACGTATACTTTTAATTTACCGCCATCGAGCATATTCTTCACGCAAATTTTTTCCACTGCCAATTGACGAATAAGCTCATGTATAGACATTTCCAAAGAAACCACATCTTGTGTTTCGCGCTTACGCAAAAGGGCATATTCTTCTTCTAACAAGTCCACCAAAAGACGCATGGCTTGTTTTTGTCTTTGTAATGCTTCGTGTATGCGATAGTACATAAGTGCTTCCTTTGACTAAATATTTACCAATGTCCTTTAGAGCGAAGGGAAATATTTACCACTTCGAAGGACTTTCCAGCCTTTCTTTGCAAAATTAATGCCTAGGCTTCATGTATCCCTTTAACTACGCCCGCACAAAAAACTTAACTTTGCTGTTTCTTAGATGTAACGGGAGGTACTGTATAGGGTAAAGCTTGTGCATTAGTTTGTTCATTTAGAGGATTGGCAGAAACTGTTCCGGCTACAAAAGGTTGTATAGCTTGTATCGGTGCGTTGGTAGGCAGAGGATTTGCCACCGGCGGCACAAAGGGTGATGCAACCTGTCCCGTGGCTGTGGAACCATCATGGGCTTGGCGCAAAGCCTGTTGCACAGCTAGATTGGCTTGTTGTTGGGGGGATGCTTGCCCCCAGCTTTGCCCTTGCATATAAGCGGCCTGACCTTGCTGTGCAGATGTTTTGGCTAAAAGCTCTTTTAAATGATCTTCAGCATTATTCTTACGGGCATTGGCAGGCACATTGGTGGTGTAGCGCACCACTTGGGGCACCGTAGGTGCTGGTAAAACGCCATGCAAAGGCGGTTCATTTCCAGCCACCATGGCTGCCTGTTGCGCTCTTTGCGGGCCTGTGGTTTGCGCTCCTATACCTTGCTTAGCTTGCAAGCCTTGCAAAAATTGCTGTACAGATTCCGTATTTTGCATGGCAGTACTTGTGCTATGCGTTGGGCTCATTGCAGGTATTGCGTTTATATTTTCATATAATGTCGAAAACTTATCATTAGAAGGATTATTTTGTTTTGCGCCATTGCTGGAATCCGCAACGTTTTGTCCTGTGGCACTTTGTACATCATTTGCTTGTGCCAAAGCAGATTTTACAGGTAACATGGGCGCCACATTAATTTCAAAACCCTTATTCTGTTGCGTGGCGTCTGCGGTGGTTTTAGTCACATTAAAAAGATTTTCAGATAATTGCTCATACATCATATCTGCTAAACCAATACCGCCACTTTTAGACATATGCTTTGAAAATTCTTGGTCATACATACTTTGCCAAAATTTTTCTTCCTTACCCACCAAAGGATTTTCTTGGGGTAGAGTAGCGCGCATTTGTTGCCATATTTTCTGAATAAATATGGATTCAAAACTTTCGCATGTTTCACGTAATTTAGCGGCTTTTTCCGCTTCAGAAAGCTTACTTTGCCCCAAGGATTTTATTTCATGCTGCTTCAGCTCCATTTGCTGTGTTTGTAATTGACTGGGAGCGTGAGCAGGGTTTTGCATAAGATTAAGAGGAGTTGACATATTAGATTACCTCCAATTGTGCGTGTAGGGCACCTGAAACTTGTAAAGTACGTAAAATGGAAATAAGGTCGCGCGGCGTGGCACCAATGGCATTAAGTCCATCCACTAATTCCTGTAAGGTGGCGCCTTCTACCATCATCAAACGGCGGTTTTCTTCACGCACGTCCAGCGCTGTTTCCGGACTTACCACCGTCTGCCCTTGAGAGAAGGGGCCAGGCTGCGAAACTTGTTCGGCCTCTTGCACTGTTATTTGCAAGCTCCCGTGGGCTACGGCTGTTTGCGAAATACGCACATTACGTCCCAAAACCACGGTACCGGTTTTTTCGTCCACCACCACTTTGGCAGGAGCATCGGGCGACACTTCAATATTTTCAATGGATGCCATGAGCGGCACTAAATTATTGGTATACTGAGGAGGTACTTGCACCTGCACAGTGGCAGCATCTGTGGCTTTAGAAAAAGGTCCGCCCATGGCTTCGTTAACACGCTCTGAAATATCTTGGCTGGTGCTAAAGTCTGGGCTACGTAAGTTTAAGGTAAGTTTACTTTGATCATTGAATTGGAAGGGAATACCGCGTTCCACTATGGCACCACCGGGAATAATACCCACAGTGGTTACGTTTTTTTGTGTGCGCGCTGCAGCACCTTCTGCTGTAAATCCACCTATGGTTAAGGAACCTTGTGCCAAGGCATAGGTTTTGCCATCCACACCTTTTAATGTAGTTTGTAATAATACACCGCCCAAGAGCGATGTGGCATCCCCCACAGAAGAAAGCGTTACATCAAGACGAGAGCCTGGTTTTGAAGAAACTGGCATGCTTGCCGTTACCATAACCGACGCCACGTTTTTGACGTTAATGTCATTGGCATTTACCCCAATACCCATTTTATCCATCATATTGGCAATGGAAGCTGCGGTAAAAGTCACCTTTGTTTTATCGCCTGTACCGGAAAGCCCCACCACAAGGCCATAGCCTATGAGTTGGTTATCACGCTGACCTGAAAAAGTGGCTATATCCTTAATACGTACGGCTTGTGCTGGCAAAGCAAAAAACATTACCAAGGCCGCTCCTAAAAAAGTGTGTACACAAAAAAAACGTATTTTCTTTGGGATAAATGTAGTGGTCAAAATCATGACGCAATCTCCTTGAGGGTGGTTCCCATAAGGGTGATTGCACAAAGCGTTCCAAAAATTTCCCATAAAAAAAGCGAAGGCGCATAGCCTTCGCTGTAATATACCCTAAATTTGTATACTGTTTAATGAACTGTATTGTGCGA
>CAYJNA010000024.1:0-26321 GCA_964371225.1 uncultured Desulfovibrionaceae bacterium | reverse complement strand
CGAGCTATGACGGTGTCGGTCAATTGAGCACCACCTTTGTTAAGGAGTTATTAATGAGCTTGGTGTGCTTGGCAGCGTCAAGCTTGGTCTCCAAAACTTTTTCAGCCGCGTCAACGATTTCATCGGCAATGGCAGCACGAACGTCGGCCAAAATGGTACGACCTTCGTTTTCTGCTGTACGTCTGGCCGCAACAATAATTTGCTCAGCTTGACGCTCTGCCTCTTCGATGATGGCTTTTTTACCTGCTTCGGCTTGAACCTTGCTTTCTTCAAGAATTGCTGCACGTTCCGCAGCCAAGTTAGCGATGGACGCTTCAAGCTTGACTAGGTTCATTTTAGCTTCTTCTCGACGAACATCAAGATCATCAAGCTCTTGGCGAATCCCTTCGCGCCGTCCTGTAAAGAAAGCGCACGCCTTCTTCCCTATGGCTATCCAAAGAACAGCCACAAAGATGACGAGATTCAGTATACGCCAAGCAAAGTTGTCCCAAGGTAGTGGCCCTTCTGCAGCCATGGCAGAGCTTGCACTAAGCAATACCAAGGCCAAGGCCATACCCACAAATCTACTTTTGCTCAAAGTCAACCCCCTTTATATTCGGATGTGACGTCTAAACAAACAAGCGTGCTTTTAACATCTTACAGCTGTAAGACAGTAAAAAAACTCGCCCCACGCCTATGGCGTGTTAGCCCATGACGCGTGTGGCAAGCTTGTTGGCTAAGCCACTAACTTGCTGTTTTAATTCTGCCAGCGTAGCATCAGCTTCAGCGCGGAAGGCTTCCTGCGCTTTAGCAAGCTCAGCTTGCGCTGTGCGCCCTGCTTCGCTCACAATTTCCTGCTGCGTTTTCACGCCTTCTTGGCGAGCAGCATCGCGCAAAGCAGAACCTTCTTGCCTTGCACGGGAAAGATCGGCCTGATACGCCTCAAGTCGCTCCTGAGCTTCACGTTCAAAGCCTTCAGCATCTCCCACAAGACCGTCTATTTTTGCACGGCGTTCCTGTAAGATGGCGCGGATGGGCCTGATAAGAAGTACGTTCAGCACATAGAGAGCAATGAAGAAATTCACCATTTGAATGAGCATGGTGATGTTAAGATCAAGCATTACACCCTCCTGAATGAATGAATGTGAATAATCCTACAATTGCTCTTTTTTTGTATAATAAAAAGCCTTCCCTGTCAAAGACTATCACGAATTCTTACGTGACTCTTGCATATTTTGCCCTTTCATAGACATTGTTTTTCCATTTTAGTGAATAATTTCACATAACAAAATGTTTACAAAAAAAAAGAGAGTCTAGCGCTAGACTCTCTTTTTTTTAAATTCGCTTACTTTTTTGCCGTCTCTTTACTGCCTTGCATGTCCACCTGCCCCTGTATGCGGCCACCTTCCTCTGTGGTGAGGCTTGGGGTATGTAAGGTGCCTTCCACATAGCCCCCTTTGTAAATGGTCACACCGCGTGCAGCAAACACATCACCAACCAACTTACCCGTAAGCATAAGCTCGCCCACGCGTACTTCCCCTGTAATAACAGCGTCTTTACCCACTATAAGAGAGCCTTCACTAGAGATTTGACCGGAGAAAGTTCCATCAATGCGTACAGAGCCTTTAAAGGAAAGCTTGCCTTCGTACACAGTGCCAGCGCCCAAAAAAGCATTAATTTCGTCTTTACTCACAACATCCTTCCTTCTTAACAGTTTTTAATAATTTTAGCTCTTAAACATAAATCTGCGCATGGATACATTCAGCACTATGCCCAGCAATAAACAGTTTACTATCATGGACGAGCCCCCATATGACATGAAGGGAAGCGGTATGCCCACCACAGGCATAAGACCTATAACCATGCCCATATTAATAACTATTTGCCAAAAGAAATAAAAAAATACCCCTACACATAAAAGGCTTCCAAAGCGATCTTTTGCTTTAACTACTGTGGCATATATAGACAATAAAAAGAGACAGTACAAGAAAATAAGCGCCACACAGCCCACAAAACCCCACTCTTCGCCAAAAACAGCAATTACAAAATCTGAATGCCGTTCTGGCACAAAGCGTAATTGACTTTGCGTGCCTTCAAAAAAGCCCTTACCCCAAATTTGCCCCGACCCTATGGCAATTTGCGATTGCATAATATGATATCCGGCACCGCGCGGGTCATCGCCGGGATTTAAAAAGGTCAGTACACGCTGTCTTTGATAGTCTTTCATGCCCACAAACCACATAAAAGCTACCAAAAAAGGGAAAAGAGACATACATGTTTTAAAAACGCGCCCTTTAAGTCCATGAAAGATTATCATGCCCCCAAGTACAAGTAAGACGTTGATACTTGTCCCTAAATCTGGTTGGGTGATAATAAGAGCACAGGGCACAAGCCCCACCAATAAAGCTTGAATAAATTTTATCCACCCTAAGCTTTCTGTATTACGACTTAAAACATGCGCGCCTAAAATAAGCACTGCAAGCTTTGCTAATTCACTAGGTTGTAAGTTCATAAAACCTAAGGAAAGCCAACGCTGGGCGCCATAGACCTTTACCCCTATGAGGGGAACAAGACTTAACAATATGAGAACCAAGACAAACAAAGGCCACGCTAAATTGTGCAACTTACGATAATCAAAAGTCACAGCACAAATCATAACCATAAAGCCCATGCTGCCCCATATCATTTGCCGCTGATAAAAGGAGGAAAAAGCCACACCCTCTTCAAGGCGCATGCCAGAAGCGGAATATAAATTGCCCACACCCACCACAAAAAGGGTTAAAAAACAGGCTAGCAGCTCCCAGTTAATGTAGGTAACAAGGCGTCTATCAAAGAGAGGCATAAGCATTTCCCTTGGCTATGCCAAGCTTAGCAGGCAACACGTCCTTGTGTAAAAAATTCTGCGATATTTCTTGTTCGATTTCCACCTTGGGCACATCTTTGACTTCTGGCCCAAAGAGAACATCATACATTTTTTTTGCCACAGGCCCTGCCGCTGAAGAACCGCCGCCGCCATGCTCTAGCATAACCACCACCACGTAGCGCGTGGTATCTTTTGCGCCAAAGGTAGCTATCCATGCATGGTCACGTTGTAAATATTCTAATTCATCGTTTTTGATACGTCTGTTGCCGTCTAGCTTCAGCTTTACCACTTGCGCAGTTCCGGTTTTTCCGCCCATATCTGCATCCTTGCGACCAACCACTTTGGCAGTGCCTGTGGCGGCAGTTTTACGCATGGAATTTAAAATAAAATCACGATGCTTTGCCGTGGCAGGAATTTCACTCATAATCACAGGCATATCCACATCTACCACTTGCGGCTGTAAGAGCTTGCCCCCATTAAGCAAAGCAGAAAGATAGGTAGCCACTTGTAATGGTGTCACCAAGCCAAAACCTTGCCCTATGGAAATATTATATGTATCACCGCCCACCCAAGGCTGTCCAAAGCGTCCCCTTTTCCACTGGCGAGAAGGTACAAGACCACCTTTTTCATGGGGCAAAATAATTCCTGTAGGATGCCCAAAACCGCTGGCCTTGGCATAGCTTTCAATTTTATCAATGCCCATGCGTTCGCCCATGAGATAATAATAAATATCACAGGATTGCGTTAAGGCTCTTGTCATATCTACTGTGCCGTGTCCGGGGTGCCAGCAACGGAAAACACGATTACCCAATTTTACCGAGCCTGAGCAGGTTACGGATTCACTGGGATGAATGCCTTGTTGCAAAAAAAGCCCCGTCATGACCAATTTCCATACCGAAGCCGGAGGATATACGGATTGAATAACACGATTTTGCAAAGGGAAACGTGGATTTTCGCGCAGTAAATTCCAATCTTTGTGCGAAATGCCCGCAGTGAACAGATTATTATCATAAGCAGGTGCCGTAACTAAAGCTACCAACTTGCCACTGTCAGGATCCATAACCACTATACTACCGGTATGTCCTTCCAAGGCATTCCAAGCCGCTTGCTGTATATCAGAATTAATGGCCAAACGAATTTTATTGCCGCCACGAGGTTCTTTAATAAGAAGCTTACTTAAAGAACGTCCTGCCACGTCCACTTCTCTTTGATATAAGCCTTTACTGCCGCGCAATTCGTTTTCCAGCACCAGCTCCAGCCCTTGCTTACCCACCAAGTCGCCCATATTCAGTTCTGCGTTTTTAGCCATCTCTTTTTCATTGGCTTCAGACACATAACCCAAAATATGCGCATAAATCTCACCAAAGGGATAAGTACGTTTGGCTTGCGAAATGACTTCTAGCCCCGGCCAGTGAATAAGCTGCGCTTCAATTTGTGCAACCAGACTTAAATCCAAACCGGAAACCAAGGGCATGGGTTCGAAAGATTGTGCTTTGCGGCTATCTTTACGATATTTTGCCACAAGTTCCTCATGATCAACCCCAGTCCATTCGCTTATTTGTGCTAAGGTGGCGGGCAAATCCACCACATCTTCACGCACAATACTCAGCCCATAGGCTAAAATATTATCGGCAAGCACTTCATCTTGGCTGTCCACAATGAGGCCGCGCGGCGCCAATATTCGCTCTTGGCGCATACGGTTTAACTGTGCCCGCTCTGCATAGGCTTCGCCCTTATGCACCTGCAAATACCAAAAGCGCACCACAAATATGAGAAAAAAAAGCCCCACCAAACCTTGCAAAAGCGCTATTCCCAAACGTGGAGGCTGATATTCCTCTGCTTCCACAGGAATTTGCACCAAACTCTGTAGTTTGCTTTGCTTTTTCTGTGTTAAATTAGATTGTATCGCCATGAGTATACGTCCATTTACGCGTCCAAGCAGTTATGAGCCATGCTAGAGGTACAAATACAGCCTGAATAGCACTCTCATATGCCAAAGCTTCCACATTTACATACATATCTTGCAAGGGAGCAAGTAAATACACCAAAACAAAATGCATTCCCCCCATAAATATGCTCATAAGAAGCACAAAAAGAATGTTTTGCACTTCAAAAAGCCAACGCCCCACGGCAAAAAGCACTATCACTAGAAAATACCATAATATCATGCCGCCAAAAGCACGTGAGCCCATGCCCTCTTGCACTAAAATCAGTACAGGCAATAGCCACAATAAATCTTTATATCTACGCTCTTGCAATACCAAAACTAAGCCAATAACTAAAACATCTAAAGCAGGTATGGCAGCTTGCAAAAGAATTGACGCAGAAATGAACAGCATCCACCAAATACACATACGTATATTCATGTTATGGCACCTTAGTCACAGGCGCTTGTTCTTGCAAAAGAAGCTTTTCCGGTGGCAATACCGGCCCTACCAATTCAAAGGCCGGAGCTTGTTCTTCCATTATTTGCATTTGCTCAAAGGTGGGCGCCCCCATAAAATCAGAAGCGGGAATTTCAGGCAAAGGTTCAAGCCCTGTGGGTTCCAATAAAAGCACTTCTTCCAAGTGCCCCACATCCACTAAAGGCTCTGCTAAAACTGTTTTAAATGGGGAATACGAATACATTTTTACAGAAGTAATACGCGCCACCGAAAGCCCTTTAGGGTAAACCCCGTCAAGCCCTGACGTTACGAGGAGCTCGCCCTCTTCAATGGTGGCATTATGCCCCACAAAGCGCACTTCCATGGCCTCGCGTCCGCCGCGCCCTGTCAGTATGCCGGCGGTGCGTGTTTTTTGACTAAGCACAGCAATGCGTGAGCCAGGATCCGTGAGTAAAAGGGCTGTAGAAGTATGTGCAGAGGCTCGAAGCACGCGCCCCACCAAACCTATATGAGTCATAATGGGTGTGCCGGGGCTACCACCAGTAATATAACCACGGCTCAAGATAACGGTTTCTAAGGCAGCATTGGGTCCCATACGCCCCGCTAAAATACGTGCTCCCACAGGGCGCCAGCTTCTATCCACAGGCAAGGAAAGTAAAGCACGTAAGCGACGCACTTCAGCTCTATCCTCATCGGCTGCCACCAATTGCGATTGAATGGACAGCAAGTCAGATTTAAGACGTTTATTCTCTTCACGTACATCCATGAGCTCCACATAGTTTTCCCAAACGTCAGTCACATTGGTATTTAGCGCTACCATGGGCTTAAGTACAGCACCCACCAGCTCTAAACCCACATGGGTAGCCACAGTATCTAAAATACCGGTACGCTGATTCCAGGTATGCATGCCCAGAAATAAGAAGAGCAAAATAATGGAGAGAACTATATAGCGTCTTGGCGTCACAATAAGTGTACCTTTTTACCCTTAAAAGAGGTCATGAAACAAGAAAATGCCTGTAACGGCATTCTCTTGTTTCTCTACTAAAATATACGTGCCGAGGCACAGCCCATGAAAGGTATTGAACTTTAGTCAATACAGACGTCTTTTAATATATTCAAACTATCAAGAGCCTTGCCTGTTCCCATAACCACTGTGGAAAGGGGGTCTTCCACCACGGTGATGGGCAAGGAAGTTTCTTCACGTAAAAGCTGGTCAAGACCACGCAAAAGAGCGCCGCCACCGGTAAGTACAATGCCCCTGTCCACAATATCCGCGGCCAATTCAGGCGGTGTTTGCTCTAAAGCCATACGCACAGCTTGCACAATGCCTTCCACTTGTTCGGCAATGGCTTTACGTACTTCTTCTGATGTGATGATAATATTTTGCGGAATGCCTGTCACAAGGTCACGCCCTTTTACTTCTATCTGCTGCTCAGGGTCCATAGGATAGGCCGAAGCAATCTTCACCTTAATTTCTTCGGCAGAAGATTCACCAATGAGCATACTATACTTACGACGTACATGGGTCATGATGGATTCGTCCATCTTATCGCCACCCACACGCACAGAACGAGAATATACAATGCCAGAAAGAGAGATGATGGCTACTTCTGTGGTGCCGCCGCCAATATCCACAACCATATTGGAAGTGGGTTCTTGAATGGGCAGATTAGCACCAATGGCTGCGGCCATGGGCTCTTCAATGAGATAGACTTCACGTGCACCGGCGGATTGAGCAGACTCTTTTACCGCGCGCTTTTCCACTTGCGTAATACCCGTGGGCACACAAACAATAATACGCGGACGCACCAAATGACGGGAATTGTGAACTTTACTAATAAAGTGTCGCAGCATGGCTTCTGTCACTTCAAAATCTGCAATAACACCGTCTTTCATAGGACGGATGGCAGAAATATTGCCTGGAGTACGCCCAAGCATTCTTTTAGCATCATGCCCCACGGCTAATACCACATTATTACCACGACCATCTTTTTTTACTGCAACTACAGAAGGTTCGCGTAAAACAATGCCTTGCCCTTTTACGTAAACACAGGTATTTGCGGTGCCAAGGTCAATGGCCAAATCGCTGGAAAATGCACCTAGAACAAAATCTAAAATTTTTGCCATGTAATCAACTCACCTTATATTTATTCTCATGGCGTCCACAGATGCGCCATGTCCTTCTTTTTTAGAAGCTCCATACTCTTTTACAAAATGGGCATAAAGTCAATTACTATCTTGAAAGTTCAAAAATTTTTCCTTATAGTTACATGCAATACTTAGCAAACAACACCAAGCAAAAAGAGTTTTATTATGATGCTTTGGCATACTTTAGGAACGTATTTTCGCCGGAATCACGGAAAACGCGTCCAAAAAATTCCACTGGACGCAGGCGCCTCTTGCCCCAACAGAGATGGTACACTAGCCACCGGAGGCTGTCTGTTCTGCAATGCCCAAGGTGCTGGTTCCGGCCTTTTACAAAATGGCCTTCCCATTGCTGCACAATGGGACGTGTGGAAAAGCAAGTATCAAAAAACCGACGCCAACCGAGACTTTTTAGCCTATTTTCAATCTTTTTCCAATACCTATGGCACTGCAAGTCAATTACAAGCTCTTGTGGATTCCGTGCAAGACCTTGAGGGCAATGTGGGGCTTGCAGTGGGCACACGCCCCGATTGCGTTGATGCCGAAAAGCTCGATATTTTAGCAGCCTGTGACCTTCCACATGTGTGGATAGAATACGGATTACAATCCTGCCACGAAAGCACCTTACAACGCATTCAGCGTAGACACAGCGTGCAAGATGCAGAAAAAGCCATTCTTCTTGCCGCCCAACGTGGCCTTAAAGTATGCGGGCATCTCATGGCTGGTCTGCCGGGCGAAAGTGCAGAGGATTTCTTGACTACGGTGCGCTGGGCCTTAACACTTCCCCTAGCGGGGCTCAAATTACATAGCCTTTTTGTTTGCTATGACAGCCCCTTAGAGCAATGGTATCAAGAGGGGCGTTATATCCCTCTTACCATGGAAGCCTATGTGGATATGGTGGCACAAGCCCTGCCTCTGATTCCTTCCACCATGGTCATGCATCGCCTCACCGGCGACCCTGCCCCCGGTGAATGCCTTGCCCCCGCTTGGACATTAGAAAAAAGACCTGTTTTCACAGCGCTTATTCATAAGCTTCGCGCCAATAATGCTTGGCAAGGCAGTCAGGCCGATGTGCCTCATGCGCGCCCTGCATGGTATGGGGGCTAACAGGCCGTTGAAAAAGTGCAAATTGCGTCGTCAGACGTGTTTTTTACTCCAGATGACTTGTGCAAAAGCCTCACATGGCACACTTATGCCTATAAAAAAAGCGGAGCAGCCCTAAGCTCCCCCGCCAAAAAAACATTTTAAAGCCTCATTACGGCTTTAAATACGCAAAACCATCACGCTGACGGTCTACAATTTCCACAATACCCGCTGGTACCACTTCCACAAAGGAAGGAAGCTCTTCAGGCTTAATGCCGTTTTTATTTAAAGCATTAATGCAAGCTCTAAATTTTACACCGGCTTCAGATAATTCTTTAATCACAGGCGCATGTGCTTCACTTTTTTCAAGATAAAAAGGCACGGCACCGGCATTGGCTAGCACTATTACAGTATATTCATGGCCTTGTAAGGCATTCATATAATTTTTAATATTAGTAAGCGCCATGGACATACGCCCTGCGTCTGGTAAATCCACATGAACAAGAAGATCGTAATGCATTTGCATCTCCCCAAGGTTAAGTGTTTTTTAAGTGTTCAGCCTTTAACTGCCCACAGGCAGCATTAATATCTTGCCCCTTACTCTTGCGAATGGTGGCAGTGACATTCTTATTCCATAAAATTTTCTCAAAAGCTAGCACTTGTGAGGGCGAAGGGGCTTTATAGGGTGATCCCTCTGCAGGATTATATACAATTAAATTTAATTTGCCCTTAACCTTAGAAACCAGTTTCACCAAAGCATGCGCCTGCTCTGCGCCATCATTGACGCCACCAAGAAGCAAGTATTCAAAAGTAATACGTTCCCGTGTTTTTAAGGGGTACGAAGCTAAGGCATTAATAAGCTTATCTAAAGGCCAACGAGCGGCTTTGGGCATAATTTGTTCACGCAAGGCTTGGTCTGGTGCATGCAGAGAAATGGCCAAGTACGCTAAACCGCTTTCGCCAAGTTCCTTAAGCCCCTTTTCTATACCGCATGTGGATACGGTTATGCGACGCGGTGAAAAGTTTAAGCCATGATCATCATTTAAACTTTCAAGGGAGCGCATCATTTCTTTTAGATTAAGTAAAGGCTCACCCATGCCCATGAAGACAAGATTGCGCAATTTGGGATGTTCAGGACGCACATCACCTAAATATTCGCGCGCCACCAACACTTGCCCCAAAATTTCCGCATGGGTCATATTGCGCTCAAAGCCCATGGTGCCCGTGCTACAAAAAGTACAGCCCATGGCACAGCCCACTTGCGTGGAAAGACATTGCGTTAAACGTTGTACGCCTTCGCGAGAAGCTGAAGGAATAAGCACCGTTTCCACTTGGGCACCGTCGGCCAAGGCCAACAAAAATTTAATGGTTCCGTCTTTGCTCTTTTCCACTGTAGTCACAGTGGGCCAAGTAATATGCGCACATGTGGCCAATTTGGCACGAGTAGCTTTGGAAACATTACTCATACTGTCAAAATCGCGCGCCAGCTTTTGCCACAACCATTGCCACACTTGCAAAGCACGAAACTTAGGTTCGCCCATCTCAACCATAAAGGCTTGTAATTCCGGCAAGGTCAAATTTAAAATATCAATCATATAGTGTAGATAAAGGCGCACCAGCGAAAACCGATGCGCCTTTGAGGTAAAATAGTATTAAAGGAAAAAAATAAACATGCAGATGCTAAAATTAACCCACAGTTTTTTGTGCATAGGCGCGTACAAAAGCAATGGCGCCTTCGGTATCTTCCACTTCTCCAGCAATTTGTGCTTGCAATAAAGCTTCACGCAACACGCCAATCATGGGGCCGGGAGCTAAAGCCGTATGTTGCATTATTTCGTTGCCATTGAGTAATGGTTCCAGCATTTGCTCTGGAGTCTCAGCACGTTCTAAATACTTCATATTGTGGTTAAAGTATGTGTAACTGCCATCACGTGACATAATATCAGCGCGGGTCATTTCTATAAGGCGTGGGTATTCATCCAAAGCCTTAAAACGGCGAATACCGCGGTCGGTAAGCATAAAGTGGAAACGCATATGGTAGCGCACCAAATGACAAATAAGATCTATATCTTCTGCCAAGAAATGCAAACGACGCAAAATTTTACGTGTTACCTTGGCACCCACACGGTGGTGCTGATAAAAAGTCCATTTTCCATTATGGTATTGTGCGGCATAAAGCTTACCCACATCATGGAAAAATGTGGCTAAAGTGCCTAACCAATCTTGATGGAATTCGCCTTCCGCATAGTGACGCATACAAGCAATGGTGTGATCTAATACGGCTTCTTCTTCTCCGTCATCACGAGTTTGCTTAATACAGGACAAAGCCGCCACTTCTGGCACAAGCCCCTGTAAAATGTGCGCCTCATGCATGAGCTTCACAAATTTCCACATGGCTGTAGGCTTTACTTTACGCCATTCATCCATGATTTCTTGCGTGGGCACATAATCTAAAATACGCGAACCAGCGCGCACTATGGCCACCCAAGTATTAGGCATAATGGGCAATTGATAATTGGCTGCAAAACGTAATGCACGAATGGCCAAAAGATAATTGCTGGTGAGCATTTCATCGGGTAAACCCACCAAAGCAATGGATCCACTGTTTATATCTTCAAAACCGGCAAAAGCATCTTCTTCTTCATTGGAGCGAAAACGCGAAAGATAATTATCAATACGCTTGGAGAAATCTACTTTTTCCACCATACGTGGCGCAATACGTAAAATAGCGCGTTCAGGATGCGACGCATCTTCCACAGGTAAAGGATAAAAATGGTAGGAAACATCACCTTCATGCATACAAGCTACATAGGCGGGATTTTCATGGGCTTGCATATTCGGGAAAAGCTTCTGTAAAGTAGCAAGATCTGGTTCGCAAGCAATATCAATGCCTATGGGGCCATCGGGGCTCATAAGCTTGGCTTGAAGCGGAGTGTTTATCACATGCGCATCATAGCCATTGCGTAATATGGTTTTGCAAATGCCAATGGCATCATTAAAAGCATGACTCATAAGGTCTCTCCTTGTAGAGGGAAAACTGATTCCTCATAAGTCACCGTTTTAGGCGTAAAAGTCAAGAGTAAAGACAGTATGCAACAGGCTACAACCATGGAAAGTGTAGAAAAAAGTATCTACAAAGACTTTACCATTACACAACTTTGCCCTAGTATGACGCGCAACAATTAACCAAATGAAGAGCACCATGAACGATACAAAACTTCTCAATCTCATCACACGCGCCCGTAGCAATGTTTATCAGTTTAACCCACCAACTCCCTTGGAAAACTACCCCCAAGAGGGCGGCGGAACTCTCTTGCTTAAGCGTGAAGACCTTTCCCCCGTACACTCCTATAAATGGCGCGGCGCCTACAACTTTATAGCCTCTCAAAAGCCTGAAACTTTAGCCAAAGGCGTTGTTACCGCCTCAGCCGGCAATCATGCTCAAGGGGTGGCTTTATCTGCTGCGCGTCTTAATATCAAAGCACGCATTACCATGCCCACCACGGTGGCACGCATGAAAGCCCATGAAGTACGCCGCCTTGGTGGTGATAATGTGGAAATTATTATCACCGGTGATACCTTTGATGATGCACGTCGTGCCGCCGGCACAGCCGCATTGGAAATGGGCATGCTCTATGTGCCCCCTTATGATCACCCTCTTGTGGTGGCAGGGCAAGGCACCATTGGCGATGAATTACTCATGGGTTCTGTCTGGCCCGATGTGGTTTTTTTACAAATTGGCGGTGGCGGCTTTGCAGCCGGTGTGGCAGCCTTTTTAAAAGCCCATGTGCCCGGCATACGCGTCATTGGCGTGGAAGGCGAAGGCCAAGCCAGCATGAAAGCCTCTGTGGAGGCCGGTCACTTGATCACTTTACCGCAAGTGGATGTTTTTTGTGATGGTACAGCCGTAAAACGCGTGGGCGGGTACACCTATGAAATTTGCCGCCAATACATTGATGAATATGTCACTGTGAGCAATGATGACGTATGTGCCGGCATTCAAAAAATATGGGAAATGGCCAGAACCATTGCTGAGCCTTCCGGAGCCTTGGGCGTTGCTGCCTATCTTAAAATGCAAGAAGAACTACGTGGAAAAAATGTGGCTTGTATTGTTTCCGGTGCCAATATGGACTTTACCCGCCTTTCTTGGATAGCCAGTCGTGCCAGCATAGGTGCTACCCTTAAGCGCTGTTATGAAATTGCCATACCCGAAAAACCCGGAGCCATGCTACAATTATTAAATGATGTAAGCTCGTTGCAACTTAATATTGAAGATTTTCTTTATGGAAAAAATCATGAACAAGGTGCCAGCCCCGTTTTTGGCTTTAAAGGCAGCCCTCAAGGCCTTGATGATTTAGAACAACTCCTTGCAGAGAAAGGCTATGGCTATAGCAATGTGACCAGTCGTGAGGATGTGGCGTATCGTATTATTAACTATAATACAGAGCTTTGGTCAAACCCTCTCACAGCCATTATTCAATTCCCAGAGCGCCCAGGCGCCTTGTTAGAATTTATGGAAGATGTCTCTAAGCTCAGTAATATTTGCTATTTTAACTATAGCAATAGCGGCGAAATGGTGGGTCGTGCTCTTATGGGCTTTGAGTTTTCCACCGTGGAAAAACGTGAAGCTTTCCTTGCGCATATGAGCATTGAGGGTCCCCCCATACAAGAAGTGGATTTAACCAATTTTAGTAATAAGTAGGCATTGTTAAAACATACTGAGGGAGCCCCAAAAGCTCCCTTTTAATATTCTGCACAGATATACTGTAAGCAATAAAGCTTATTCAGGTGCTGGCCCTGCTGCATAGTAGCAACGCTTGGGTGAATGCACTTTATTTTCTTTTTTTAATTCTGCAATATGTTTAGAAACGTCCTTACTATCGAGATTTAAGGCTTTGGCTATATCACCGGGGCGCACAGGCTTACCGGCATCTTGCATGGCTTTTAATACTTGATCTTGCATAATGTCCTCCAAAGGATGCTTATTAATAGAAATTCTCAATTACAAATTTTATGCTTGAACGTCAAGCTTTTTTCTGGCATAGTCTCTTGGACACGATACGTACATTTTTAGCCTTTTAGGATGGTTATGCAAAGCCAAATTCTTCTTTTTGATATTGGCAACACTTCCATTAAGGTGGGGCTGGCACATAAAGACAGTCTTACCACCACCTACACTTTAAGGACAGATGCAGAACAAACTGCTGACAGCCTTGGTCTTACCTTGCATTCTTTGCTACAACATGCTCAAGTTGCTAAAGAACAAATTGAAGCTTGTGTGTGTTCTTCTGTGGTGCCCAGCATGACTCCCCTAGCAGAAGAAGCTTGCGCTCGTTTTGTGGGTGCTCCCTTCTTGCAAGTACCACAGCATATCCCCGTGCCATTGAAAAATTGCTATGACAAGCCCGCGGAAGTGGGGGCGGACAGACTTATTTGCGCCTATGCCGCGCGCCGCCTTATGCCCCAAACCCCTTCGCTTATAGTGGTAGACTTTGGCACTGCCACCACCTTTGACTGCATCACAGATAATGATTATCTTGGTGGTATCATTTTCCCTGGGGTACATACAGCTGCTGCGGCTTTAAGCCTGCGCGCTGCCAAATTACCTCGTATCAACTTAAGCACCACAGATACCGAACCCGTACCGGGGCGTGACACGGCCTCCAGTATGCAACACGGTATTTTATTTGGCTTTGCCTCCATGGTAGAAGGACTTACCACAAGGCTGGCCAAGCAAATGACGGGTCCTGTACACGTAATGGGAACCGGTGGTTTTGCAAAAGATATTGCTAGGGTGAGCACATGTTTTGACTCTGTGCTGCCTCATTTAATTTTAGATGGTCTGCGCCAGCTGTATTTTACACGCCAGTGAGACCTTTTAAACACAAAGAATACCCACAACATTAGGAGACGCCATGAGCACCATCGTATCTGTTCTTGCCCGCGAAATTATTGACTCTCGCGGCAACCCCACCGTGGAAGTGGAAGTAAATTTAGAATCAGGACATATTGGCCGTGCGGCAGTGCCTTCCGGCGCATCCACCGGTTCACGCGAAGCCCTTGAAATGCGCGACGGCGATAAAGCTCGTTATAAAGGCAAAGGCGTGTTAAAAGCCATTGATAATGTCAACGGCGAAATTGCCGAAAATATTATCGGCCTTGACGCCTTGCGCCAGGTACAATTAGACAATGCCCTCATTGACCTTGACGGTACCGACAATAAATCCCGCCTTGGTGCCAATGCCATGCTAGGCGTTTCCATGGCCACAGCGCGCGCAGCTTCCAGCTTTTTGGGGCTTCCTTTGTACCAATACCTTGGTGGTATCAATGCCAAAGTACTTCCAGTACCCATGATGAACATCATCAATGGTGGTGCTCATGCCCCCAACAACCTTGATATTCAAGAATTTATGATTATGCCTGTGGGCGCCTACACTTTCCGCGATGCTTTACGCATGGGCGCTGAAGTGTTCCACACCCTACGCACTATCCTTGCCGCCGACGGTCACGTAACCAGCGTAGGTGATGAAGGCGGCTTTGCCCCTAATCTTAAAAATCATGATCAAGCTTTTGAATATATCATGCGCGCCATTGAAGAGTCCGGCTATATTCCTGGTAGCGAAATAGCTTTAGCCATCGATGCCGCCGCTTCCGAATTTTACAAAGACGGTAAATACATTTTAGCCGGTGAAAATAAAACCTTTGGCAATGAAGAAATGGTGCATTGGTTAGCTGAATTTACCGAAAAATACCCCCTCATTTCCATCGAAGACGGCCTTGCCGAATCCGATTGGGACGGCTGGCGTATCTTAAGCTCCAACATTGGCGAAAATATTCAATTGGTGGGCGATGATATTTTTGTTACCAATTCTGACATTTTGGCTGAAGGTATCTCTGAAGGTGTGGGCAACTCCATCTTAGTAAAGCTCAACCAAATAGGTACACTTACCGAAACCATGGACACCATTGAAATGGCTAAAGAAGCCGCGTATACCACCGTTATCTCACATCGTTCCGGCGAAACAGAAGATTCCTTCATTGCTGACCTTGCTGTGGGCGTAAATGCTGGTCAAATCAAAACCGGTTCTCTTTGCCGCTCTGACCGTACTGCCAAGTACAATCAATTATTACGCATTGAAGAAGAGCTGGACGAAAGCGCCACCTATTTTGGCCCCATGATGGCAGAATATTTTGCCCTTAACGAAGAGTAATCTCAATAAAAAAACATATACGGAGGGAGGCCTAGCCTCTTGGTCTTCCTCCATTTCTTTTATCCCTTTCTAACATTTTCTGGACGGAGAAAACAATGTCCATCATTGACGGAAAAGCCACAGCTGCCGCCTTGCGCGGCGAACTTCAAGAACTTGTACACACAGCCATGCAAAGCGGCAAACGCGCTCCCGGCCTTGCTGTTATCTTAGTGGGCGAAGACCCAGCCTCACAAGTGTATGTACGCAACAAAGAAAAAGCCTGTGCCGATGTGGGTATCATTTCCATTCCCCATCGCCTTCCTGCCGATACCACACAACAAGCCTTGCTTTCCCTCATTGCTGAGCTCAATGCTCGCCAAGATGTGGACGGAATTTTATTACAATTGCCCTTACCTAAGGGGCTTGATGCCGACGCTTGCCTTCTGGCCATTGACCCTGCTAAAGATGTGGACGGTTTTCACCCTGAAAATGTGGGGCGTTTATCCCTTGGGCTTCCCGGCTTTGTATCCTGCACACCCGCAGGAATCATGGAACTTTTAGAGCGCTACAACCTCTCTCCTGCCGGAAAAAAAGCTGTTATTGTGGGTCGTTCCAACATTGTAGGGCGCCCTCTGGCTTTACTTCTTTCGCAAAATGGCCCCTTTGCCAATGCCACTGTGACCATGTGCCACAGTCGTACCGCAGACCTTGCCGAAGAATGCCGTCAAGCTGACTTCATCTTCTTAGCCCTTGGAAAAGCCAACTTCCTCACAGCAGATATGGTGAAACCCGGCGCTGTTATCATTGACGTGGGTATCAACAGAACCGATGCCGGCCTTGTGGGCGATGCCGATTATGCCTCGGTGGCACCCATTGCCGCCGCCATTACACCCGTCCCCGGTGGTGTCGGCCCCATGACCATTGCCATGTTGTTGAAAAATACTGTGCAATCTTGGGAAAAAAGAACAGCGTAAACAAGACGCACCACCATAGCGTAGCCTCCTTTGAACGCATAAAGCCCCCTTACATAATACATGTAAGGGGGCTTATAACTCTGTGAATAAAGCTTTATATTATTAGCCTATGAAACGGCAAATATCTTCTACACTCTTTCTGGGAGTAGCAGCAGTTTCACCCTCAGGGTAGCCATATACAATAAGGGCAGCCACAGTTTCCTCTTCAGGAAGTTCTGCAATTTTTGCCAACTGCACATCATCAATAACACCCATGATGCATGTACCTACGCCATGAGCATGGGCGGCAAGGCAAAAGGTTTGGCAAGCAATACCGGCATCAAAAACTTCCCATACGCCAGCCTTTGTGGTGGCAAATTCATTTTTCTCAGGGTCAAGCTTGCCACTTTTTCCTTTTACAAAGCTTAAAATGGCCACATTTTTAGCATTCTTCAATGTGCTTATATTATAAGCAAAATCATTTACACCATCGGTAATGCATTGCGCTATCTTTTCAGGATTACTGATCAGCGTATAACGGGCAATTTGATAGTTAGCCCAAGAAGGAGCAAAGCGTGTGGCGTCCATAATTTTTTCCATCACTTCCTTACTTACCACTTCATCTTTATAGGTGCGTACGCTTCTACGCTCTTTTAACAATGCAATACCTTGTACATTTTCCATGATTTTCTCCTACTTTACGTAATTTATATGCCTATTGGCACTGTTTAGCTTTATGAACTGTCACATCTGCCGCATCTTTTATACATGCAGATAATTGTTGAAAATGGGCACTTTGCATATGCTCCTGTAAAGCAGCAGCACTTTCCCACGTTTCATAAAAAAGAAAGGTGTTGGCGTCTTCCACATCTTCGTGCAAAAGATACAGCTTACAACCGGCTTCAGCACGTGTGGGAGCCAAAATTTCTCCCAAGGCCTTACGTACCAAATCCCTCTGACCTTCTTTAGCCTTTACCACAGCTATGACATGTATTTCATTTGACATATGCTCTCCTTAGAGTTGTAACAAACTTTGTTACAACGAAGAAATAGCACGCTGAAAAAGCCTTGTCAACATCCAAGTACGCTTTACCTAAAAGATACATTGACAGAGCAACACAGAGGATTTACACACTAGCAAGAGGAATTTATGCGTATACCTTCACGATTTACATTGGCTATACATGTGATGCTGTGCATTGCGCACTTTCATCAAAAATATAAAATCACATCGGACTTTTTAGCCAAAAGCACCAGCTCTAACCCCGTTAATATACGTCGTATCTTGGGGCAATTAAAACGCGTGGGATTGGTAGAAGTACGTGCCGGCGTGGGCGGTGCTTATATACCGCAAAAACTTTGCGATATAAGCCTATTTGACATTTTTTTAGCGGTGGATGCCATGGAAGAAGAATATTTCCATGTGCATAAAACGGACGGTTGCCCCTGTAAATTAGGGGAAAACATTCAAGGCATTTTGGCTTCACATCTTATGGAAATTCAAAACGCCATGAATGAACAAATGCGTAAAACCACTTTGCAACAGCTTTTTGATGAGGCTGACAGCTACTTACAATAAGAGTCACGTGCTCTAGCTAGATTACTCGCGCGGTAAGAGATAAATTTCCTTGCTTGTCCAGCCTTGAACACGATTTTGCACGCGCCTACTCACTTCGCGCGGCTTACCTCCCTTGGTCATTTCCTCTGCCACAAGAGCTATCACTTCTGATTCCGGCGTACGTTGTCCCAGCTCAGGCGGCCCCACCACCACGGTGATTTCCCCTTTTAAATCTTCCGCAATGGCCGCATAGTCTTCTAAACGCGTAATGATAAATTCTTCGTGGGTTTTTGTTAATTCACGAGCAATGCATAATTCACGAGGGCCAAGCAAACGTAAAGCCAAGGCCAAAGTACTATGCAATCTGTCTTTACGCTCAAAAAATACCAAGGTGCTGGGCACGTGCATAAATGGGGCTAAAATGCTTTCTTTGGCTGCGGCATCACGGGGTAAAAACCCAAAAAAAGTGAAAGGTTGCGGCGCTATACCTGCTCCCATAAGCGCCGCCACAGGCGCCGATGGCCCAGGCGCCATGGACACTTTAATACCCTCTTGACGGCATAAGCGCACAAGCCTAAAGCCGGGATCTGCCATAAGTGGCGTACCGGCATCGGAAATAAGTGCAAAGGTTTTGCCTTGGCTAAAATGAAAAAGTAAATCTTTGCAGCGTTCTTCTTCATTATGATCATGCAAGCTCATGAAACCCTTGGCTTTGAGTAAACAGCGTTGAAAAAGCAGTCCGGCGCGACGTGTGTCTTCAGCCAGCACCATATCTACGCTTTCTAGTATTTCTTTGGCGCGTGGGGAAAGATCACCAAGGTTGCCAAGGGGTGTTGCCACCACCCATAGCTGTACCTTTTGTTCCGTGATATGATGTGAAGTCGAAGGCATTGTCATAAAATTCCACCTTATAGCTCAGTTCAGGATAGTCTTCATAGGTTACCGCTGCCACAGCAAAGCGGCACGGTTTTTCATATACGCCCTCTTTTTCATGGGCAGCTAGCCACGCGCGCGCAGCTCTACTCACGGTGGCGCATTTTTTTGGTGTTATACCTTCTAAAGGAGAGGTCATACTTTGTGCTTTACGGGTTTTTACTTCCACAAAAACTATGCCCTCAGCATCTTGGCACACCAAGTCCAATTCCAGTGAAGCGTGGCGCCAATTACGATGCAAAATGCGCATACCTAGGCCTTGGACATGACGTGCAGCGGCATTTTCTCCGCCTTGCCCCACACTTTGCTTTGTCATCTTAGCCTTGACCATGCCGCATGCTCCTTTATGTAGACGTAAAAAATCTAACCCATGCCGACACCACCTTCGCCATGTTTGTACAATCTTCATACTAAGGAGCCTTGCTGCACAGAAGGCACCACTTCTTTTATTTTTTTCTGTGTTGCAGTAGATGAAGTCTCCCCCATCTGCGACAAAGGGGCAAAGGTCATGCGATGTAATGGGCAAGGGCCGTGTTCTGCAATGGCAGCCACATGTACCTTTGTACCATAGCCTTTATGCTGCGCAAAGGCATATTGTGGGTAACGCGCATGCAAGCGTGTCATAATATGGTCACGATGGGTCTTAGCGACTATGGAAGCCGCCCCTATGGAAGCTACAAGACCATCACCGCCTATGATGCATTCTTGCTTTGGCAGGGCATAGCCGCGTGAAGCCATATGGCTGGCAAGCACGGGCGCCGGAATGCACTTATTCCCATCTATGCGCAAAAATACATTTTGTATATGGCTGTGGCGTCCCAATAAAGAGCGTACAGCCTTACTCATGGCATGAAAAGTGGCTTGTAAAATATTTATACTGTCAATTTCCCTTTGCCATACCAAGCCTATACCCACATGCGCATGCAAAAGAATTTCTTTTGCCAAGGCTTCACGTCGAGCAGCGCTGAGTTTTTTAGAATCATCCAAGCCTTCAATAAAGCACTCTTGGGGTAAAAGCACTGCGGCGGCCACCACAGGGCCAGCCAAGCAACCACGACCGGCCTCGTCTATGCCAATAGAGTTATAAAAAGGCTTTTCTGCCTGAAGAAGAGGTATTTGCTTTAGGGACATGCCCTTGGCATAGCCCAAGAAAGCTTTGGCGTCAAATACATGCCCCTCCCCTACGACGCTAGCAAAATCATTTCCTGCATCTTCTTAATTTTATCACGCAAGACGGCGGCTTGTTCAAATTCCAAATTCCTTGCGGCATCGCGCATTTCTTTTTCCCATTCTTGCACTTGACGCGCCATTTCCTGCACGGAAAGATGCATGGGAACATCGGTGGCCGCAGGAGCTTGTTTTTTCCCCTTACCGCGTCCACGACCAGTGCTGGCCTCAGCATCTCCAAAAATACCATCCAAATGTGTATCCACACTTTTACGAATGGTACACGGCACTATACCCTGCGCCGTATTCCATTCTTCTTGTAAGGTACGACGACGCGTTGTTTCATCCATGGCGGCCTTCATGGAACGCGTTATTTTATCGGCATAGAGAATAACTTGCCCCTCAGCATTACGCGCCGCACGCCCAAAAGTTTGAATAAGTGAGCCTTCAGAACGTAAAAAGCCTTCTTTATCTGCATCTAATATGGCTACTAGGGAAACTTCCGGTAAATCCAAACCTTCGCGCAAAAGGTTAATGCCCACCAAAACATCAAATTCTCCCAAGCGCAAAGCCTTTAAAATTTGCATACGCTCAAGGGTATCAATATCTGAGTGTAAATAGCGTGTTTTTACTCCCATTTGTAAGCAATATTCCGTAAGGTCTTCAGCCATGCGTTTGGTCAATGTGGTTACTAGCACGCGCTCATCACGCGCCACACGTGCTTTGCACTCGCCCAAAAGGTCTTCCATTTGCCCCTTGGTGGGACGCACATCCATAAGTGGATCTAACAAACCTGTGGGGCGAATGATTTGCTCCGTCACAATGCCTTGGGACTGCTCTATTTCCCATTTACCCGGTGTGGCAGAAACATAAATAGTTTGCCCCACAAGATGCTGAAATTCGTTAAATTGTAATGGTCTATTATCCAAGGCTGAGGGCAAACGAAAGCCAAAATCCACCAGCGTCTGCTTACGTGAACGGTCTCCCTTATACATGGCGCCCACTTGTGGCATGGAAATATGCGATTCATCCACAAAAAGTAAAAAATCTTTGGGGAAATAATTAATCAAGCAATGGGGCGGCTCCCCTTCTTGGCGTCCGTCCAAATGGCGTGTGTAATTTTCTACACCATTGCAATAGCCAAGCTCTTCCAACATTTCCAAATCCAGTTGCGTGCGTTGTTCTAAACGCTGCGCTTCCACCAATTTATTTTCCTTTTGAAAATGCTGTAAACGTTCTAGTAATTCTTCGCGAATATCAAACATGGCACGTTTCAAATTATCTTGGGCTGACACATAGTGCGAAGCTGGGTAAATGACGGTTTTTTCTACCTTACCCAAAACCTCACCCGTAAGAGAATCAATTTCGTGTATGCCCTCTATATCATCACCAAAAAATTCTATACGCAAGGCCACTTCATGCCTATATGCCGGAATAATTTCCAGCACATCACCGCGCACTCGAAAAGTACCACGGTGGAAATCATAGTCATTACGCTCGTATTGCACTTCTACCAAACGCCCTATAAGTGCATCCATGGAAATATGCTGGTTTATTTCTATGGGAATAACCATTTGTGCATAATATTCTGGAGAGCCCAAACCATAAATACAAGACACTGATGCTACAATGATGACATCACGCCGTGTAAGTAAAGCATGGGTGGCGCCGTGGCGCAATTTATCAATATTATCATTGATGGAAGAGTCTTTCTCAATATAGGTATCAGACGTGGGTACATAGGCTTCCGGCTGATAATAATCATAATAAGAAACAAAATATTCCACAGCATTATGCGGAAAAAAACCTTTAAACTCATTATATAATTGCGCCGCCAATGTTTTGTTGGGTGCCAAAATAAGGGCAGGCCTATTACACTGGGCTATGGTGTTGGCCATGGTAAAGGTTTTACCTGAGCCAGTAACGCCCAATAAGATTTGATCCTTCACCCCATCAAATATATTGTCTACAAGTTGTGATATGGCTTGAGGCTGATGGCCTCTTGGCGTATAGTCGCTTTGTAAAGAAAAAATTTGTTGTGACATATTTCACTTTTACCTTTGAGGAGTTTTTCATGGATTTCAAAATTATTGCTTCAGACCCTTTTCTGGATCTGGAACGCGTGTACGTTATACAAGCCACGCTCAAAAGCTTCAAGGGGCGTCGCGATGTCATCGTATATCTTTTTCGCACCGACACCCCCGATGACGAATTAGCCAAATTACGCCCTCTGGACCTTGTAGACAAAGCCAACAGTGACACCCCTGAAGGTGCTCAAGCAGACGATGCCTTACGTAGCGTACTGGAAGCCTTCACTGCCGAAGAAGGGAATCAAGTTTTAGAATACCTTAAAGAACGCTATGAGGAGCAAATTTCTGAGGTGGTAGTAAGCCCCATGGAAATTCCTGTGCCTTTGGGCATGGTGCCTTTTTCTGCCATACCTGAAGGCAAAACCATGGGCTTCATACGCTTTGAAGCCGTGGCAGACTATGCCTTACCCTTTGTGGTGCATGGCTTTTACGACTTAGACGCTCATGATTCTCTACTCGCACAAAGTGAGTAAGACCCCCTGTAAACATAAACACTCTTGTGCCATACGCTAGCCCCGCTGGCGGAAAAAGCTTAAAAAGCCTCGCAAAAAAAGCCCTTTCATCTGAGAAGATGAAAGGGCTTACTACTAGCATTCTCTAGTGACTGACACTTAAATTGTTTTCAGTGTCGACTATTAATACTTACCGGTATTATTGAAATCGCTCACGTCTGGTGCGATGTAAGGATTCGCCTGATTTACATCAAGAGGATAGGCCATAATCACACCTTTACGATTACCCACACCCATGGCGCCGGGGTGTGTATTTAAACCTACCACCAAGTCTAAAATACCATCATTATTTAAGTCACCAATGTCAGAGTTTACCACAGAGCCACGGATGCGGCGGGTTTTCCACTTAAGACCAAGACCTACGCCGTCCCAGAACAAGGCATGAATTTCGCCTTGGGGGAACATACGGTAATTGTCAAAAATTTCTGCGGCGGTGGATACAGGCTTATTGATAAGAATAACATACTCACCACGGCCTTCAAGATCCACCACATTCATGCGCATGGGTGCATAGTACTGGCTAGGAATTTGATATTTTTTATCTACGCCTAAGCCGTCAACACCTTTATAGTGTTCCATACCCACAGAAGAACCGGAGAATCTGTCCATGGTTTGGTGCATTCTTTCGCCACGAGCACTGTACACATTCATGCGCTCTTCAGGGCTAAAAGCAACTAATTTGTCGCCATCGCCTTGAGCACCGGCTGGAAGCCATGTGAAGTTAAATACATTGGTATTGGCTGGTAATTTGATTTTACCACCTAAAGTTACAGCGCCGCCACTGGTATTAGCCAAGTGTACACCCGGACGGAAAAGCTTTAAGCTATCCCAGCTTTGCGCCACAAGAGTAGGCGTAAAGGAAGGCGCCATAGGAACTACATTTAAGAAATAGTATGAAGGCTTTACATATTCACGTAAGGCACTGCCGTCAAAAGCGTATATGAAGGAAAGAGGTCTGTTATTATCTTCACCAAAGGTGGTTACTACAAGCTTTTCACCGCGGCCTTGTAGGGGAATTTTACGTAAAATAAAGGCTTGGTTGGATAAACCAAAAGACACAGAAGCCTTTTCTTGCATTTTACCGCCATTCCAATCATAAATATACAGCTTATGATCACCAAGAACGGCCACTTCTGTTCTGCCACTACCGCTGAAGTCACCCACTACAAAGTCAACCATGGTGTAGGGTAAAGCCGTACTACGCAAGCGAGAGCCATCTTCCGTACCGGAACCTTGATAGCGGAATTGTGGATTTAAATAAACACCTTGCTGTGTGGTTTCATTAATAACAATACCGGCGTTCATTTGGTTTACTGGACCATTGCCACCTTGATATGCAGGGGTGCTTTTAGCACGCGCAGGACGATTAAACACTTCTGTGCTTAATCCATCAGCCACATTTTGTACGGCACCAATGAGGTTACCCATGGTACTTTGCGCAGAGCGTTTCCACTCTTTACCGCTGGCATCACGCAATGTAACATCAAGTGTAGCATTATTATTTACAATACTGATGCTCCCCCAAGCCACATAATCAGCGCCGGTGGATTTTTGCACTTGTGCCACAGCGGCCGCTGAAGCAGGAGCTGTAGTGCTTGAACCTTTAAAAATACTCACATGTCCAGGCCACTCCATACGTGAAGAAAGCGTAGAAGGCACAGCCTGTCCTAAATAGGCATATCCTTGAGGTGCATTAACCTTAAAAGGCATAACCATAACTGATTTAGCGGCTAAAGCAATGCTTGCCCAAAGAAGTGTTATCATTGCTACAAGAGCAATTCGCATTGTAATTTTCATGAAAAATCTCCTTACGGTACGAGAATTGAATCTCTAGTTCGAGTCTTATACATTATACTTGCCCCTTATAGCAAGCTTTAGAAAAAGAAGTTTTTTGCTCTAAAATCATAATCAACGCATTGTTTTATTATGCTTTTTTCAAAAAAGCTCTGAAAAGTACAAAAATCTTGTTTTTTACTCTGACTAGGCTAATTTACAGGAAATTTTTTATACTGCACAAGAGCTTGTTGCCTTTCGAGCCAGTATTTTTTATGTTGCTGTAACACCATACGCACGCCCCTGTGTAAAAGCATACGCCTACATAGAGAAGCTAAAACCTAAACCCCTAAAATTGAGTATATATGTTACGTTCATTCCGTATTGTTTGTGATAGCGCAGACGTGGCGCTGGTAGAAGCGCTCTTGCATGCTGAAGGCTATGCCTTTGAGCCTGAGCCCTTTTCCCCTTGGTGCCGCATTCTCACTGCAGAACCCAAAGCTTTAGGTAGTAGTCTTGCAGCCTTATTTGGCCTTATTTACATTCAAGACCGCTCTTCCATGTTGCCGCCATTGGCTTTGCTTCCCGATACATGCCCACATGCTCCTGCCATTTTAGATATGTGCGCCAGCCCCGGCAGCAAGACAGGATTTTTAGGACAATTGGCGGGAAAGCACGCCTTTGTACTGGGCAATGAACCGGCTAAGCCACGTTTAGCCACTTTACGCGCCAATATGCAAACACTGTCCTTCCTGCATGTGAGTACCTGTTCTTATGGTGGAGAAGCCATACCGCTACCGTCCAGTTGCCTTGATTTTATTCAATTAGACCCCCCTTGCTCCGGCTGGGGAACAGTGGAAAAAAATCCTAACGTGCTCAAGCTTTGGCAAGGAGATAAGGTTAAACCGCTCATAGGTTTACAACAATTACTTTTGCAAAAGGCCTATGACTTGCTTCGTCCTGGGGGGCATGTGGTGTATTCTACCTGCACCACCAATGTGCAAGAAAATGAAGAGCAAGTACGTTTTGCTGTGGAAGAATTGGGCTTTGAAGTCATTCCCCTACCTTTTTTTGACGGTTTCATATGGGAAGATGCGGCCTCCTATGGCCCTTATGGTGCGGGCACATTACGCGTGGACGGAGAACGCTCCGCAGCACAAGGTTTCTATATTGCTAAGTTTCGCAAGCCTGCGCACAGTATAACTGCAGATGCCCCTGCTTTTGCCCCCTTTACTGTGGAACATACCCTTGAGCGACATCTTTTAGAAGCCCCATGTACCGACATTAGCCTTTTGCCTCAAGGCGAGTTGGCGCTTTTTGGGGATACAGTACGCTTTATCCCCCAAGCGGCATTACAGCTTCTTCCTGAAAATATACAATGGCAAGCGGCGCCTTTAGGTAAACTCATGGGCGATGGTATTCGTTTAGCCCCACGGTGCAGAACGCTTATGCCCAAGCAAGCCCCCCATGATGCTTTAGTCTTAGATAGCGTGGCGGCGGTGCGTGCTTTATTACAAGGACAAAGCTTACAAACTGGCATAAGCGGCCGTGACACAGGACTGTATATAGACCTGCACGGAAAAGCCTTGGCTTTAGGACGCATTACCTTGAAAAAAGGGCGCGCTTTATGGTCTGCTAAATAGTCGACACTGAAAAAGTACTTAACTGTCAGTAAAAATAGAATTTCTAGC
>CAYJNA010000023.1:24622-26526 GCA_964371225.1 uncultured Desulfovibrionaceae bacterium | reverse complement strand
TCCTTGGTGCGTGAATTGGAAGAACAAGGCATTGGGCGCCCTTCCACCTATGCCAGCATTATTTCTACCTTACAAGATAGAGACTATGTGAGCCTTGTGGAAAAGCATTTTACCCCCACGGATTTGGGCTCCATTGTGTGCGACCAATTGCGTAATCACTTTGCTACGCTCATGGATGTGGGCTTCACGGCACAAATGGAGGGCAACCTTGACAAAGTAGCTGAAGGCGAAAGCAATTGGATTGACCTTATGCATGCCTTTAATAATGACTTTGTGCCCACCTTAGATGCCGCTGCTAAAAATATGCAAGCGGTAAAAGGCGGTCTTGATGCCGGCATAGATTGCCCCACCTGCGGGAAACCGCTGGTGATTAAATTTGGCAAAGCCGGAAGCTTTTTAGCATGTAGCGGTTACCCTGATTGCTCCTATACTTCCAACTTTGAACGCGATGAAAGTGGCAAAGTGATACCAGTGGCTCGCGAAAAGGTAGAATTGGAAGTGGTGGGAAAATGCCCTGAATGCAGCAGCGACCTTGTGATTAAAAAAGCTCGTACAGGAAGCCGTTTTATTGCTTGCACAGGCTACCCCAAGTGTAAACATGCTGAACCCTTCTCCACCAAGGTACCTTGTCCGCGCTGTAGTGAAGGAACGCTGGTGGAAAAAAGCTCTAAACGCGGTAAGATTTTCTACTCTTGCGGCAAATATCCCCAATGCGATTACGCTTTATGGGATTTGCCCTTGGCTGAGCCTTGCCCTCAATGCGATTTTCCTATACTTACACGCAAGGTTATGCGCGGCGGTGCTGTAAAAATTTGCTGTCCCGAAAAAGGCTGCAATTACACCAAAGAAGATGACGCATAAACAAACAAGACCGTTAACGTCTTTTATATATGCCTAAGGCATAAAAATATAAGTACATAACACGTAAAGTACATAGTTACTTAAAGAAGGAGTATACCCATGGCTAACCCAACTGTATTAATCGAAACCACATCTGGCGATATTTTAGTAGAACTTTTTGCTGATAAAGCCCCAAAAACCGTAGAAAACTTTCTTTCCTATGTGGATGATGAGTTTTACGCCAACACTATTTTTCACCGCGTTATGCCCGGCTTTATGATTCAAGGCGGCGGCATGGGCGCACGTATGGATGAAAAAGAAACCAAGGCTCCAGTAAGCAACGAAGCTGACAATGGTGTAAAAAACGACCGCGGCACCCTTGCCATGGCACGCACCATGGACCCACACAGTGCCACAGCACAGTTCTTCATTAACCTTGTGGATAATGATTTCTTAAATCACAGTGAGCCTTCCATGCAAGGTTGGGGCTATTGTGTTTTTGGTAAAGTAATAGAAGGCATGGAAACTGTAGACAAAATTGCCAAAGCTAAAACCAAAAGCGTTGGCATACATGATGATGTGCCTGTAGATATGATTATGATTACCGGTGCCAGCCGCTTTGAATAAGCGAAAAAGTGCCCTATAAACTTTAATAAAAAAACAGTGAGGAAGTTATGCTTTCTCACTGCTAGACTAATGACAAAATCCACTGGGGGAAAACCTTTTTTGGAAAAAAGGTTCTTCCCCCAGACCCGTTTTACTCTCGATTTGCGTAAAGCTCACAGGCTCGCTAACGCAAACACCTTCGGCGCCCATTGGGTCGGCCTTTCCAAAAAACTTTAATTGCGACAGAAACTTATCTTTGAAAGAAAATTTTTGACGCCATGTAAATTTTATAATGATGCCCCTTTTGCACTTCTTTTAAAGCATTTCATTTTAAAATTGATATTTATGTCGTAAAAATCAAAACTAAATTTCCCCCCAGTGAACTTTGTTAGCAGTCTGGCACTGAGGAAGTTATGCTTTCTCACTGTTTTTTTATATTTATTTTCCCTTCATGAGTT
>CAYJNA010000023.1:0-24522 GCA_964371225.1 uncultured Desulfovibrionaceae bacterium | reverse complement strand
TGAGGAAGTTATGCTTTCTCACTGTTTTTTTATATTTATTTTCCCTTCATGAGTTTCCAAGTCACTTTAACCACTGCGGCCATTTCATTAAGGCGCGGGAATCGTGAAAATAAGTCCGTGCTCATTTCTTCTTCGCCCAGTGGCTGCAACACCCCATAAGTATTTTTAGCCTGCACGGCTTCTGTACTTCTTTTTTCGTCAATAAGTGTGGGCATACCGGGTATGACGCCCGTAACATCCCCTTGCTTCCCTCTATAAGAAGCCGCATCATACGCAGCTTTTTCTTCCTCTTCCTTACGCTGTAGGGCACGTACAGGGTCTTGCACAGGCATGGCATGGGCTTGCTGTTTTAAAATGGCACGCTCTTCACGGCGCCGCTGCATCTGCACTTCATGGGCTTCAATAAGTTTTTGTAGCTCTGTAGGCAATGCTTGCACAAGAGGCATCAGCTCTTCAGCCGTAAAAGCTTTTTCAATTTGCGTCAGGGTAAAGGGCGGATTTTCCGTATACATACAAGCACGTGCTATACGCGTAACCACATCTTCGGCATTGCCAAGCTCCAAACCCAACACCAAGGAACCTGCTGCATCGCGATAATTTTGCGATCGTATATGATTTTCCGCCATGCGTATAAAGGGGTTTTCGGCATGGGGCATCACTTGTAAAAGCTGTGTATACGCTAAACGAGCTCTAGCCCATTTTTGCGTACGTACAAAGCTTAAGCAAGCCTCATTGAGATAATAAATTTGCTTGTCACGGTTTTTATTTCCTTGCCATGCAGCAGCTAAGGCATATTCTGCTTCACCTTTTAAATCTTTAAAATAAAGGGCGCGTGTCAGCACTTGGATGGCCATATCCCAAGATTTTTCTTTAATATGACGCAAACCTTCACGGAAATTCATTTCCGCTTTGGCGCCTTCCCCTTGATACCCTTCCAATTGTTTGAGCAAAGCGTTAAAAGCCTCTGCAGACTCTTGTACTTGCCCTCGATTTTCAGGGTCATACACATCTTCTACCATATGCAAGGCACGGTGTAAGTCATCACGAGAGTACGGGCGCATGATAATATCATCAAAACCCCCAATCATATGCCCTAAAAGCTTAGCTTCATCAGCACTTCCCGTGATACATAATACCGGTAAACGTGCCAGCAGTGGATGTAAACGAATAAGTTCCATCCATTGTAATGCGGACATATCTTCCAAACGCGGATGACAGAAAATAATATCTATATGCCCATCAGCCTGTTCTGACTGGGTTTGTAAAGCAAGATAGCGCGCTGCCAGCATACCAGAAGTGAGCACCTGTACATGCTTTACACCTGCCTCGCGTAAGGCGCTTTTATCCATGCGGGCATTGCCCTCATTATCCACCAATAAGAAAGCTGAGGTATAGGGATGCGTTATGGGTTTATTTGGCGTGCTTTTACTGCGAATAAACTTTTTTTCTATCCTTTTTTCAGGCGGGAGAGAAGGGGCAGGAAGCTCTTGAGAAGACCTACTTGAAGACAATACCTCGGCATAATTGGCTCCGGGGTATTGTGCATGAGGCGAAAATACGCCTCCCAAGGGTTTGACATGGGAGGGCTTTTCTGCAGCTTCTGCAGAAGAAGGGGGTGCTTTTGGCACATTAGGTCCCTGTGACAAAGTAACTCTCCTTCCTATAAAAATTAGTATGCGCTGCGCACATGTCATACATGCTGCATACGCTTTGGGGGCTTTTTAGCCTATATTTTTGCACAGTCACACCACTTGATTACTATAAGTCTTTTTTGCCTTTAGGCAAGAGAACACGCGCAAAATAGAACCCTCTAGCTTGCATTTTAAAAAGAAATTCCTCTTAATTCACGAAAACAGCATCATGTAAAATATGCACAATGACATATTTTTAGCATACGTCCTAGCAGTCATTTACACATGATTGCTACATGGGCTTAGAGGAAGGAGGCTCCATACTTCGCAAAAGTTTTTCCACATCTTTATCTCCTTCTTGCAAAGAAGAGGCATGAGTCAAGGTTTTAACATTTGCTTTGGGCTGTGGTGTAATGGTGATATGCTGTACACGAGGCTTTTGTTGTACAGATACTTTCCCTTGCACTTCTTGGGGAAATTTTTCAATTTTGCTCTTCATGGTCGTGGCTTCTTTATCTTGCGCCTTGGAGCTTACCTCTTCCTGCGGCGCATCCTTAGCCTCTTGGGGAGGTTTCCACGACGTATCCTTCACCAACATTCCTGTTTTTTCATCTAAAATAAGGCGCGAAGTAGTGCTTAAAATTTGTTCTTTTGTTGTTTCTTGCTTTATATCCATTTGCTGACGCAACATGGTATTAATATCTTCTTCCGGCTTTTGATTTTGAAAAGAAGCTGCATCTTGGCGTTGCTCTGCATGTAAAGCATTTTCTAAAACTTCAGCATGCACATAAATGGGCAAGCCTAATTTTATAGCCAAAGTAATACCATCTGAAGGGCGACAATCTATTCTATACACAGCTTCTTGTTGCCTTACAACAAGATCAGCATAAAAAATGCCCTTATCGAAATTAATAATTTCTATGGATTCCACCACTGCATGTAAACTAGCCACCGTGGACAAAAGCAAATCGTGCGTTAAAGGGCGCGGTACTTCTTGTCCACTCAATGCCAAAGAAATACTCATGGCCTCCATGGAGCCTATCCAAATGGGCAAAACTCTCTTTTCGCCCTCTTCTTGCAATAACAAAATAGGCGTTTTAGCTGTGCTATCAACACTGAGCCCAAGAATACGCATAATTACCATACTTCACCTCCCTGTTCACCCACAAGAGTATGCCTTTTGGCAGTTATAATGCTTACAGGAAGTAAAAGGCCACGCTGACCAAGCCCCTGCGGCAAAGATACATTTACTGTAACACCGTGCGGATCACGCCCTTGCCAAAACACCTGTCCTTGTTCACCTTCAGATTTTTTACTCATATCTTCCAGTAAAAGTACCGTATTTTCCCCTTCACGTTTTTTTAACCACGCCGCCGTGAGGGCATCTTGTTTTTCTTGTAAACGGTGCAAACGCTCCAGCATAACTTCTTGTGCCACTTTTATGGGCATTTCTGAAGCCTTTGTACCGGGGCGATCGGAATAGCAAAAGGAAAAAGAAGCGCGAAAGTCCACTTTTTCCATCATGCCTAAAGTTTGTAAAAAGTCTTCTTCGCTCTCACCGGGAAAGCCCACAATAATATCAGAAGAAAAGCTTATCTCGGGGCGTACTTTACGCAATTCGTCCACCAGGTACAAAAAACGCTCACTGGTGTATTTACGCCCCATGGCAGCCAGCACAGCATCGGAGCCGGCTTGTAAAGGCAAATGCACATGCGGACAAAGATTTTCTAAATCTGCAAAGGCGCGTATGACATCTGGTGAAAAATCCTTGGGGTGCGGTGTCATAAAACGCAATCGTTCCAAACCGGGCAAGGCTGCAAGTTTGTATAAAAGCTGCGCAAAGCTTGCGCCATCGCCACTACTATCCTGCCCAAAGGAATTTACATTTTGCCCCAAAAGACAAATTTCGCGTGTACCATGTGCCAACAATGTTTGACATTCTTCCACCACAGCCTGAGTAGCGCGCGATTTTTGCGGCCCGCGTGTGAAAGGTACAATGCAATAAGCACAGTAATTATCACACCCTTGCATAATATTAACATAGGCCAGCGGCGAAACTTCTTCGCCAAGCGCTGCATGACGTTCGGGATAACTTTCGGAAAAATCCACCAAGGAAATTTTCACCTTGGGCTCAGCAAACAGTTTCACGACGCTCGACGGAATATCCTTTATACCATCGCCACCGCTTACCAAACGCACTTGAGGAAATTTTTCAAAAAAACCCGAGCCAATTTGCTGTGCCACACAGCCGGCCACCACGGCAAAAGCGCCTTCGGTATGCCTTGTCTCATGCTTAATTTTACGTAAAGTATTATATACCTTTTGCTCCGGCTTTTCACGCACCGAACACGTATTAACAATAACCACCGTAGCTTCATCCAAGGGTGTTTTTACAAAGCCACGTTCCACAAGGGCACGTTCTAGCCAAGCAGAATCATTAAAATTCATCTGGCAGCCAAAGGTCATAATATGAAAAGTCTGTTGCATTTATTGCTCTGTTCCTGTGTCATCATCCATGAAAAGGCTTGTTTCATCCATTTCAAGACTATCAATTTTATCTTCTAACCATTCCATAACAGCGTGTGCTGTGCGGTAGTTAAGCAAAAGCTTTGTGTGAACGGTACGTGTAATATGTCGCACATTTTCATCATCTGGCACCAATTCTTCACCCAAGCTACCGTCTGCGGCTACTTCGCGCTCTGAAAAGGCGGGGATTTTGTCACTTTCTGTATAAAAATTCAGCTCTACTTCCCCATGGGGATTTATACCCCCCCACACACCATGCGCTATTTGCACTTTGGCTTGGGGATCTTCTACATATGCATACCGTATACGCGAGGGAAAAAGTGTACCATGACTCATACATATTCCTTTCTAGTTAGCTTTGCTTAGTCACAATGCGCCCTGTAAACTGTTCCGGCTGAGGAGCATCTAAAGTAAAAGGAGAATTTTGCTTCACACTGCTTTGTAGCAACGCGGCTTCCTCCGCCTTGGTTTTTTGTGAAGCCACAGCAGAGTCAGCCGAAAGCAAAGCAGCATCCTCTAAATGAGAAGTATATGGGGGCTTTACATAAAACATTTGAATGAGGGGCTGTATTCTGGCTCCTATGGAGTAAACATCTTCACGAGTTATCATGCATCACCTCCACAAGGGAAATACGAAAGAGTAGGCTTTTAATCAAGTGTTATTCTTGCTTTAGCGTATTTTATGCGTATAATTTTTCATCTTTTCTTGACGCGGGGCAGTATATACGCCAAAAAGAATCAGGCCGCGGAAGACAACAACACTCCCAAAGCCTTACCATGCCTGCAATGCCTTATACACACAGCTCCATGGCATCATGTACATTGCTTTGCTTGCTCGTTGAACTATATATAATCTCCTTTGTGAGAAGTGACAACATTTTGAGAATATTTTAGGAAAAAAGATGAACAACTATACCTTTGAAAAATTAGCAACTACCCCTTACTTTGATTTAGAGCTCATCATGCGTAATAGCCAAGAAACGCGTATTGGTGGACAAATGTTTGAGCGTTTCATGTCCCTTTGGGAAACATGGAAAGAGCAATTACAAGTATATACTGTAGATACAGGCAAAGTTAAATATCTTGTCACATGGCTTCCTGAGTCTGTAGAAGAAAGCATTGACAGTGCCTGGGCAGACTCTCCTTCTCAAGCGTATTCTGACAATGCTTTAGCTCAAACCTTGTGTATGACTGCAGTGCATGACTTATTGCCCGACGTTGAAAGCGCCGGCTGTGCTCCCGCACCGCGCCCCACAGACACCTTACGCGCCGCTCTTGAAGAATTGGGTATGCCTTATAAAGATGATGGCCCCACCCTTTCACGTCGCTTTGCTGTGGTGACACATTATCCTTTCAAGGGTGCATGTGAAATTTGCTATTTACAAAAAAACTGCCCCAAAGGGCAAGGCCAGTCCGGCGCTTCTTCCCTTTTACTTCCCGGATATGAGCGTGACTAAAGCCTTACTTGCTGATGAACACGGACGTGTGGCGCGTTATTTGCGCCTCTCAGTTACAGACCACTGTAATTTTAAGTGTTCGTACTGTCGTAGTGATATAGAAGATAATTTCATTCCCCATGCTTCCATATTACGTTATGAAGAGATGTTGACCATTGTGGCGGCATCTCTTCGTATGGGTATTCAAAAAATTCGCCTCACCGGTGGAGAACCCTTTGTGCGCAGAGGCTTTGTGGACTTTTTACGCACCCTACACGAAAAACACCCACAGGTGGATTTACGTATCACTACCAATGGAACATTGGTGCGCCCCCATGTAGAAACCTTGCGTAGTCTTGGTATACGTGCCATTAATATTTCCTTGGATTCCTTCCATAGAGAAACCTTTGCCAAAATTACTGGTAGAGATATGCTTGATGAAGTTTTACTCACCATTGCCGCTTTATTAGAGGCCGGTATACGCGTTAAAATTAATGCTGTGGCCATGCGCGGTATAAGTGATGTGGAAATGGAGCACTTTGTGCGCTTTGCCATGGAAAACCGTGTTGACGTGCGTTTTATTGAATTTATGCCCATGGGAGCTGATACGGTCTGGAGTGAAGATACTTTTCTTCCCGCCGCACACATTTTAGAAAAAGCAGCTACTTTTACCACGCTTACACCATTGGATTTTTCTAAAATGAAGCAAAAAAACCGTGCTGATAACTCCCCCATTCCTAAGGAACATGGAGAGTATAAACATCAAGGGCCTGCACGTTTGTACGCATTGGAAGGAGGCAAGGGGCGCCTTGGTATTATTTCAGCCATGAGCAACCACTTTTGCCACTCATGTAATCGTTTACGCGTCACCTCTGATGGGCAATTGCGCAGTTGTCTTTTTGCCGATACAGAATATAATTTGCGCGAGCTCATACGTGACCCTAGTCTTTGTGCTCATGAAGACGAAGCCACCAGACAACGCTGTTTAGAAGAAAAGATTTGTACCGTGTTTGAACAAGCCATTATGAATAAGCCTTTAGGGGAAGCTTTACTCAAAGCACGCAATGCCCTTGCCGTGGCCAAAAAGAAAATGGTTTCCATCGGAGGATAAATGATAGCCCGTATTGAAGGAAGAATTGATGAAATGTGGGGCAGTTATTGCCTTATCATCACCGATAGCGGCCTTGGCTATGCTGTGGCTTTACCTAGCCATACATTGAGCCGTATGCCGGCAAAAGGGGAATTTGTCACCTTTTATACCAGCTTTCAAGTGCGTGAGGACTCGCAAGAACTTTTTGGCTTTGAAACATGGGATGAGAGGCAAACTTTTGAAATCTTGGTGAGCATTTCCAAAGTGGGCGCGCGTACAGCGCTTGCTATCCTTTCTTTATACCGCCCCGATGATTTGCGCCGTATTGTTTTAGAGGATGATATGATAGCCTTGACCCGCGTTAGCGGCATCGGCAAAAAAACCGGTCAGCATATCTTTCTTGAGTTAAAATATAAATTAAAAATGGACGATGTGCCTTCTTTGGGCGGCGCCCTACCTTCAGCCGGTTCTTTGCTGCGCGATGTACTGGACGGTCTTAGCAACCTTGGTTACGGCGAAGAAGAAACAGGCCCCTTGGTTAAAAAAATTCTCACCGATGAACCAGACCTTGACGTGTCCGGCGCCTTACGTGCGGCACTGAAAGCTTTAGCCAAGGCTAGATAATCATGAGTCAGCCTCCTTCTTCTTCACGAAAACTTGCACAACCTCCCGTTACAGATTCCGGCGCTGAAGAATCCGTACGCCCAAAATCTTTGGACGACTTCATTGGGCAAGAAGAGTTACGCGCCAATATGCGTGTATACATTGGCGCCGCCAAAGAACGCCATAAGGCCTTAGACCATACCCTTTTTTGCGGAAACCCCGGCCTTGGTAAAACCACCTTAGCTCAAATTATTGCGTCGGAAATGGGCGTCAATATCGTTTGCACCTCCGGCCCTGTGCTAGAGCGTAGCGGTGACCTTGCAGCCATTCTTACCAATCTTTCGCGCCATGACATTCTTTTTGTGGATGAAATTCACCGTATGCCCATCACCGTGGAAGAAGTGCTGTACCCTGCCATGGAAGATTTTAAATTAGACCTTATCATAGGCCAAGGGCCGGCTGCCCGCACTGTGAAAATTGATTTGGAGCCTTTCACCTTGGTGGGTGCCACCACACGTATGGGCATGTTGTCATCTCCCCTGCGCGACCGTTTTGGCATTGTTACACGCTTAGAATTTTATACCCCCGAAGAGTTGGCGCGCATTGTCACCAGAACGGCCAAAATTCTGGGTATTGCCATAGATAATGGCGGTGCTGTGGAAATTGGACGTCGCTCGCGCGGCACACCGCGCATAGCCAACAGATTATTACGCCGTGTACGCGACTTTGCCCTCATGCAAGGTGAACAAGGCATTACGGAGCCTCAAGCCGCTGCCGCCATGGAGCGCATGGACGTGGATAAACACGGGCTTGATCAAATGGATAGAAAGCTTTTGGAAGTTCTTATTAAAATTTATGACGGCGGCCCCGTGGGCATTAAAACCCTTGCTGTGGCGTGTTCCGAAGAAGTACGTACCATAGAAGATATTTATGAGCCGTACCTTATTCAATGCGGCTTTTTGAAACGTACTTCGCGCGGACGCATGGCCACCAGTAAGGCCTATGCGCATATGAAGATGTTGCTAAGTTAGTCGACACGGAAAAGTATGTACACATGAGGTAAAAAACTACCCTAAGACCAAGAAATCATAATTAAATTTGTCAGCAATAAAGATAAAAAACATCTTATTTAAGGGTTCTGCACAATTGTTTTTGAGTTGTATTTTTGTGCTTTTGCAATACATTGTCTTTTTGTGAAAATATATCTGTGCAGGACAAAAAGCACAAAAGACTCCACATAATGAATTATGTGAAGTCTTTATTTGGCAAAGTGTAGACAATGAAATAATTTTCAAATGTCGCCTCGCTTAATGACATTTAGCTTAATTACATTTCAGGAAACTTTATATGCTTGAAAAAATAACCCTTGTGGTTCCCTGCTACAATGAAGAAAAATCTCTTCCCTTATTTTACGAAGCTTTTTTACGTTTACAACAAAGTATGCAAGAGCAAGTCACTTTTGAGCTCATTTGTGTCAATGATGGCTCCAAAGACAACACATTGCAAACCTTACAAGAGCTGGTAAAAAAGGATAGTACCGTACAATATATTTCTTTTTCACGTAACTTTGGTAAAGAAGCAGCCATTTTAGCCGGCCTAGAACACGCACAAGGTCATTATGCGGCCATTGTAGATGCAGACTTGCAAGACCCTTTAGAAATGGTGGAAGAAATGTATGCCATCATTAAAAAAGAACATTGTGATTGTGTGGCTGCCCGTAGATTTACACGCGATGGAGAACCACCTTTACGCTCCTTCTTTGCCAATCAGTTTTACAAGGTTATTAATACCTTTTCCAAAACCAATATTGTCAACGGCGCGCGCGACTTTAGGCTTATGACACGACAGATGGTAAATTCCATTTTAGAGTTTAAAGAGTATAATCGATTTTCCAAGGGGCTTTTCAGCTTTGTGGGTTACGATACACGCTGGTTAGCATATAAAAATGTGGAAAGAGTGGCGGGGGATACATCGTGGTCTTTTGCAAGTTTGCTTAAATACTCCTTTGAAGGTATTTTTGCCTTTTCCACAGCTCCTTTGCACTTGGCTTCTTTTTTAGGCTTAGCCATATGCTTTTTTTCCTTCCTTTTTATCATGTACGTAATTACTAAAACCATTTTCTGGGGTGAAGCTGTGGCCGGCTATCCTACTCTTATTTGTATTATTACGTTCTTGGGGGGCATACAGCTCTTTTGCGTTGGTATTTTAAGTGAATACGTATCTAAAATTTATTCCGAAGTGAAAAAAAGACCTGTGTACATTATCAAAGAGTCCACCCTGCAAAAAGAAAAATAGCCGTCCCTACAGCAAAGCTTTATTGAGCTTCGGTATAGGTAAAGTACCAATTTTGCCATTGCTTACTGCCATCAAAGCAACGCACCCCATTAATTTTATCCAGAGGAGCTTCATAAAAAGTAAAAAGCTGCTCTGGGTGAAAGCTCATTTTATAATCAAAAGGTTCGCGACAAATATCTATTTTGCCGGCCTTATAATCTGCAAAAATCTGACTATATAAAGCATGAGAGCGACTGATGCTTTCATATTTTGCATAAATAAATCCCATAAGATTCAGCGCAAGAACAATTACCGTAGCACACAAAAGCCCCTTACCTGCACGCGCATTCCTGCCATGCCGCAAATCTTGCAGACAAAAAATCACCACTAAGGGGAGTAAATACACGTAAAAACCATAACGCGCCCACCAGCTTTCAGGGTGCAAACACACACATAAAGCTATGAAAGCCATGAATGGCATAAAAATAGCCTTACGTACTGTGTAAAAAATGGGCAAAGCACAGCTCAATAACAAAGCCGCCAAAAAGTAAGGCCCCCAACCCGCTACGCGTGCGCTGGCACCCATAAGAGCGATAAGCTCGGAAGCTTTCACAGAAAAAGGTATATACTTATAGCTAGAGTCTCCTTCTCCATTGCGCATATTGGCCGTTTCACTGGTTAAGGAGATAAATAATTTTTCAAATCTATTTTTCCCTGTGAAATTCGTAGGATGCTCTTTTACAGCAATATGATCGGTATTTTCTCCGGCCAAGGGGGAAAGTATATGTTTTCCCGCCATAAGATTGGTCATGTAAGGATTAAAACCTAGAATAACCACACCTAAAAGCGCCACAGGCACACCCAAAAGTAAGCATTTTTTAATGGCAGCCATGAGGGATTTTTGCCTATATACTGTACGCACAAAAAGCATACAAAAGGCCACAAAGGAAAAAAGCCCGCCGGACATCTTACTGCTAAACACAATGGCACTGGCGAAAATAAACAGCGCATAATCCAATTTAGTGGCTTTGTTTTGAAAAATAAGCACTAGTGAAAGCAGTATATACAGCATCATGCTATACAGGACATAATCTACCAAATGCATATAGGCCAGTTGAACAAAAACGAAACTTCCCACAGCAAAGAAGGAAAATATGCGTCTAAGATTTTGCTTTATGGCAAATGAATCTGCAAAATAATGTATATATGACCATAATCCCACAGCAAGCATCGCATTTATGACCATATAGGCATTGATGGAGGGAAAATAGCGCAGCAGCTCCCCTGCAAAAATTTCTACAGCTTTAGGATAGGCATCGCCCCAATAAGAATGCACTGAGTGCTTAAAAACATTGCTTCCTTCTGCCAAAGCATTGGCTATGGGTTGGTGATACCACACACCATCATAAGAAAAATCTGGAAAAGGCAAGGCTATGATAAAAATGCTTGCCAATAATAGAGAAATATTTCGAAAAAAAATCAATAATTGTGGTGTATATTGTATGGTATACCCCATACAAACCACAGAAAGTGAAAAAGCCAAAGGCAAGGCCAAGGGGAAATTTCCTTGAAAAAAAATCATATACACAGCTTGAATACTTGTACTACTCAACATAAGTAACACAAAAAAGAAAGCGTAGCATTGCTGTATATGAGCACGTTCTGTCATACAATCCTCAAATTAAAGCTCTTTCGAAAATATCATAGATATTACTTTGTAGTAAAAGTATTTTGCATATATATGCAAAGAATCAAACTCTACGCTGTGGGATAACGCCCGCAGCAAAATTTACCTTCAGGGCAGAGCTTAGTTTTTTCGCAAGGCGCGCCGGCTGTGGCAAAAACTTGTGGTAAAATATCTCGGCACATGCGCAACATTTCCTGTGCCACTTGGCGAATCTCCCACTGCGCTCGTGTACAACAGCGATGCGCAAAAAAGTTTAATAAAGCACGACAATTCATACTGACCACCACCCGCGTTTCCGCAGCTTGTGGCAAAACAAAACGCGCATCCTCATTGGCTTTAGTGCTGCCGCCTGCTTCTAAAAGGGCGTGAATATCTTTATACGCACTGCCCACTTCTGCCATAAAGGCTTCAAAGCGCGCCAATGCCGCAGGATTTTTGGCTATGGCAGGAGGAAGAATATAATTACATTGGGCGCCATTTACATAGCGCTGACTTTGTTGTGAATAAGAAGCAATACGATGGCGCACCAATTGATGAGATAAAGCACGTGAAATACCATCTATGGCAAAGGTAAAACTCACATGTTCAATGGGGCTTTCATGCCCTGAATCCACAATTTTTTCAATGAGCTGCCCTTGCTTTTCTTGGCTAATATCCCCTGCCAACAGCTCAGGCCACATATCCCCCACAAAACCTTCGTAGTAACATTGCCTACAGGCCGCGTAAATTACGGACAAAGGCTGTGGTGTATGTGTTAATAATTGAACCGTTGAAGTTACAGCAGGCATGGTTTTCTCCTCACAAAAAAAATACGGGAGAAGAAGACTACTCCCCTCCTCCCGTGCATCGTATCATATATAAGCTTAGATATTTTGCAAGACCCATGTCACCTTGCCCATAAGGCGTTGGTGCAAAGTCGCAACTGGCAAACGTACTTCAGGGTGTTGCGATGCATCTGAACGTAAAATATAATGCATTTCATCACTATCAAGATAGACACGTCTAATAACCACACCTTCGTGAGGCCAATACAAAGCGTATACCATGCCTGAAACAGGAACTTTAACGGAACAGTCCACACCTAAATAGGCATTACGCACAATAAAAGGTTCCATATTAGGAGCATCCATGCGCAAAACCTGAATGTCAGTTTCTGCAAAGGACAAAGGTAAGGAGATTTTCCCCACCGATGGCAATACAGACGCCCCTTTTTCCAAAGCATCCGGACAAGCCATGCCGTACACGGTAATCATAACACTTTTTGCAGAGGGTTCGCCATACAAAACGGCATTATCTGCTAAGCCCATGGACGGCCCTTCTTGCGGATGATATCCAGCTTCAGTACGCAAATACATGGGTCCTATGCCTTGCTTGATCCAGTCAGGATTTAAACCAAACTTATCAAACAATTTCATAACCCATTCTGCAGGCACAGAATTACGCCTTTTGGCATCAGAGATGCTTGATTGACGTATTTCTAATATCTCTGCTATTTCCACCTGTGTTTTTGTGGTAGTAGCAAATTTAATGCGTTCATAAGCTTCTTGAAATGAGGACATATGCCCCCCTCCAGTTTCTGTAATACATAAAGTACTAGTTAATTTTTTCTCGAATGGGCGCCAATACAGGGTCTTCGCTGGAAAGCACAATGCGGCTATTCTCTTTTAAAGAGCTACGCAATACTTCTAAGCCTTTTTGGAAATTATAAAACTCAGGGGATTTTCCAAAGGCATCTGCAAAAATTTGCGCAGCTTCGGCATCACCTTCACCGCGTATAATTTCTGATTTTTTATTAGCTTCCGCTATGATAACCGCTTTTTGCCTATCTGCATCAGAACGAATACGCGTAGACTCTTCCACACCTTCCGAACGATACTGTTTAGCTTGGCGCTCACGTTCAGCGCGCATGCGCTCAAAAATAGCTCTTTGGTTTTCTGCTGGTAAGTCTGTACGTTTAATACGCACATCCACCACTTCCACCCCAAAAGGCTTCATAAGCTCGGCAACACGCTGTGTCACTTCTTCCATAATTTTAGCACGTTGTGATGAAACAACCTCTGTTAAAGTGTAACCACCCACAAGAGCGCGTAATTGCGAATATACCACGTCGTCAAGGCGAGCTTGTGCGCCGGGTATGGTGCGCATGGTTTGGTAAAATTGTAAGGGATTTTCTATACGCCAACGAGCGTAATTATCCAATACAATAGCTTTTTTATCCACAGTAAAAGCCTCTGTGGGACGCGCATCGTAATCTAATATACGTGCATCAAAGTACAATACATTTTGTATAAAAGGCAACTTAAAATGTAAACCTGGCCCCAAAATTTTATCCTGAGGCACACCTAATTGTAATACAATGGCCTTTTCAGTTTCATGTACAATAAAAAAGCTTTGTCCTGCCATAAAAACAATGATGAAAAGCACAATACCCAGTACTAAAGGATTATTTTTCATTACTGCGCTCCTCCTGTACGACCTTGCGGTGCTGCCGGTGTGAGCGGCAAGAAGGGTAAGGTGCGATCTGCTGTGCCTGAAGGCACAATAATTTTATCATTTGCATGCGTTAAAATATCTTCCATGGCCTCAAAATAAAGACGTTTTTTGGTAATATCTTGCGCCTTATTATATTCTTCAAGAACGGCTAAAAAGCGACTGGCTCTACCGGTGGCATTTTGCACTCGCGTTTCCTTATAAGCTTGTGCTTGGTTTTCCAGCTGAGCGCCTTCACCGCGCGCCTTAGGTAATATTTCATTACGATAGGCTTCGGCTTCGTTAATAATACGGCTCTTATCCTCACGGGCAGAAGCCACATCTTTAAAGGCATCAATAACTTCTTGCGGTGGATGCACATCTTGTAATTGCACAGCAATAATTTGCACGCCCACTTCATAACGATTCAAAATGTTTTGCAAAAGTTCCGTGGCGTCACTTTGAATACGAATTTTGCCATCGGTTAAAGCAGAGTCAATCATGCTTTTCCCTATAACTTCACGCATGGCAGCTTCAGCGGCATTACGCACCACCGCGGCTTGATTTGTTACGTTAAAGAGATATTCCACCGGATCTTTAATTTTATATTGTACACTAAATTGTACGTTTACAATATTTTCATCTCCGGTAAGCATGGAGGCTTCTTCAGGCACAGTGCGTGATTGCCCTTGCTGAAAGGTTAAGCCTTGCCCCACAGAACGAAAGCCCACTTCACCGCGCAAAACCTGCGTCACCTTAGGCTTGTACACAGTTTCAATGGGTGAAGGTAAGTGATAATGCGGGCCTGGGCCCACGGTGCGCACGTATTTACCAAAGCGCAAAACAACGCCTTCTTCATCAGGCTCCACAATAAATATGCCTGACAAAAGCCATAATACCACAAGAGCTCCACCCATAAACCATATACCTTTCCCTGAGGGAAGTTGTACCCGGCCACGAAGAGGATTCTCCGGCATTTTTCTGTAGTTCATAGGGGGCTTGCGATCATTACCGCCGCCATTGTCGCCACCATCGTTACGATTGTTATCATTACGATTATTATCATCACCGCCGAAGGGGTTTTGACGCGACTGCCTCTGCCTTTTTTCTTGTAGTTTATCCCAGTCCCAATTCATAATGAAAGAAAATAAGCCACACAAGGCATTCGGTCAAGACATGGTCACGTTTTTCTTTAAAAAGTTTTCAAGTAAATATATTCTGTATTTTTTACTTGAACAAATGTAAAAATTCTTTGTTTATGGTGTATGCTCTAGCTTAAAAAAACTTCTGCCATATGAGAACTTTACAAATAGGGCTTACCTATCGTAGAATAAAAAAAGATATGGATTTTGTCTTGTGCTCACTTCTTTGGAGCACAAATACTGTTCTTTATATCCAGACTATATACCTTTTTAGGAGAACTTCATGAAAAAACTTCTTTTTCTCTGTATAATTATGTCTACAACTTCCTTTGCCTATGCCATGCCTGGCATGGAAGGTTCCGCTCCGGGTAAAACTTCCGAAGCCATGGGCAGTGCTACAGAAAAATACCATAATATGGATAGCAACAAGGATGAAAGCGTGGATGCAGCAGAATTTAAGGCTGCCTACCCACAAATGACCGATGCTGTTTTTGGTATTATTGATAAAGACAGCAAAGGCGGCATTACCATGGAAGAATGGATGACATTTCAAACTTCCCATATGCAAGGCATGAAAGAGGAAGAGGCTGCCAAGAAGCAAAGTTCTGGCAATATGCTTATTACCCCACCTAAACAATAACTTCTCACCATAGAACAAAGCCTCATGTTCCAATCATGAGGCTTTATAGACATTTCATAAGGTACTCACATGACCAAAGCCCCCCTCACACAACCCACATTCTTGCCCATGAATAGGGAAGAAATGCATGCTTTGGGATGGGATAGCCTTGATATTCTTTTCATCACCGGTGATGCCTATGTGGATCACCCTGCCTTTGGTGTGGCCCTATTAGGACGCTGGCTGGTGGCACACGGCTATAAGGTAGGTATTTGCGCGCAACCCCAATGGCAAGATATAGATGATATAAACTGTATGGGCACGCCTCGTTTATTTGTGGGCATTACCGCCGGTTCGCTTGATTCGCAATTGGCGCACTATACAGCCTTTCGTAAAAAGCGTTCCGAAGATGCGTATACTCCCGGAGGCAAAGCTGGCGCGCGCCCCAATAGAGCCAGTCTTATCTATGCTAATTTAGCGCGACGCGCCTTCCCCGGAGTGCCTTTGGTTTTGGGTGGCATTGAGGCCTCTTTACGCCGTTTTACCCATTACGATTTTTGGTCTGACTCCCTACGGCGTTCCATTTTATTGGATGCCAAAGCGCATATGCTTATCTATGGTATGGGTGAACGCGCCGTGCTAGACATAGCGCAACGCTGTGCCCAAGGTATGCCTTTGGAATATATACACGGCACGGCATGGATGCACAAAAGTCAAGATGTGGACTATAGCTATACCTACACCGACCTTCCAAGCCATGAAGAAATGTTGGAAAAAGCTTCCCTGCTGCTAGACGCCACCATGGCCTTGGAGCAACACGTCCATAAAGGCACAGAGTATATACGACAAAATCATGGCCAGCGCGAATTACTCATAGCGCCCCCTGCAGCGCCCCTCTCTCAGGAAGAAATGGATACGCTCTATGCCTTACCTTTCCAAAGAGCCGCACACCCAAGCTATACTGAAGCCATTCCTGCCGAAGAAATGCTACGCACAAGCATTACTTCGCATCGCGGTTGTGGCGGCGGCTGTGCTTTTTGCTCTTTAGCCTTGCATCAAGGGCGGCGCTTAAGCTCACGCTCAGCGCAGTCTCTTTTACAAGAAGCGCGCACCATGGCTAAGAAAAAAGGCTTTCATGGCAGTATCTCAGATGTGGGAGGACCCACAGCCAATATGTGGCAAGGCTCCTGCACCAATACGAAACCCTGTACGCGCCATTCTTGCTGCCACCCCAAGGTATGCACATTTTTTCGCACGCCGCAAATGCAGCATGTGAAAATTTTACGGCAAATCAAAGAACTTCCCGGCATTAAGCATGTCCGTGTGGCCTCTGGAATACGCGCTGATATTGCCATGGACGAACCTCACGCTGTACACGCCTATACAGAAGAATTTACCGGCGGCCAGCTCAAAATTGCTCCGGAACATAGTGAAAGTGATGTCTTGCATCTTATGCGCAAGCCTCCCTTACAAGTGTTTGAGACCTTTTTAAACGCCTTCCAAAAGCATTGCCAAAAAGTAGGCCGTGAACAATATGTGGTGCCCTATCTTATGAGTGCCTACCCCGGCTGTACCGATGCTCATATGCATGATTTGGCCCATTGGCTGGCACAAAGAAATTGGAAGCCGCAGCAAGTGCAATGCTTTATACCTACCCCCGGTACCGTGGCCACCGCCATGTTTTACACGGGGCTTAATACAAAAAAAGAGCCCATCTATGTGGCACGTACCGATGCTGAACGCTTACGGCAACACCGCATACTTATGCCGGAATTGGGACGCCCCCCCATGCATAAAGGGAAAAAGAAAAACACTGCCGTGCATGGGAGTGAAAAAAAGCCCACTGGCGCGCATGGCAAAGGGCATGACAAGACGCATGACAAAGGACATGGTAGTAAACAAGGACAAAGCAAAAATCGTCCTCATACCTCTAACTCTTCGGCAAGGAAAAAACATGGCTGACCACGACCAACGCATCACCCTTCTGGAAGAAGGTCTGTACTTTCAGGAAAAGCTTCTCAAAGATCTCGATGAAGTTTTACAAGAGCAACAAAAACACATTGCTATGCTAGAAAAAAAACTAGCCCATGCAGAAGAAAAATTAGCCGGTCTCATGGAACAAAGTGGCGGAGATTTTGCCCATACATTGCCACCACACAGTGTAAAGTGGTAAATATGGTGCGTATCCTATGAAATATATAGGCTTATTGGGTGGTTCTTTTAACCCTGTGCATGTGGGGCACATACGCCTTGCCATAGAGGTTTTGGAGTACAAAGGGCTTCCCTTTCCCATGGAGCGCGTAGACCTTATACCTTGCGCCCATCCCCCGCATAAAGAAGCCAGTGGCTTGTTGCCCTTTTCCTTACGTTATGCCATGCTTAAAGCATGCTGTGCATCCATAGAAGGCATGGAAGTAAATGGCATAGAAAGCTTACGCCAAGGTTTATCCTATACATGGCATACCTTGGAAAATTACGCTCAAAGCCATGAACAACATCGCCTGCTATTTATGGCAGGTATGGAAAATCTCCACGATTTGTCCAACTGGTACCGTGGGTTAGAATTACCCCTTTGGGCAGACTTAGGCATTGTTCCCCGTGCTGGCGGCGAAAAAGAGCTTTTTATACAGCAAGTTTTACGTCATTGGCCCCATGCCACCATTCACCAGTCTGAGCAATTATACGCCAGCGTATGTATAGAAGAACAAGAAAGATATATTTTTTATATGCCCTTACCACGTATGGATATTAGCGCTTCGTATATACGTGAACGATGGCATGCGGGAGGGCAGCTTAACGCCCTTATACCTGATGCGGCTTTAAAAATTTTATTAAAATCCCAACAACAAGCACGACTTTTTTGGAAGTAGAGGTTCATCATGAGCATGCCCAAAGATATACGTCATCACCTTGCCAAAGCCAAAGGCTATTTACAAAAAAATGATGCCCCTCAAGCCCTTGAAAGCATAGCCGAAGCTTTGCGCGATATGCGCTTTCATCACTTACGTTCTGCCACGGTGGTGGAAAGAGAAATCAACGTCATTTTACAAAGCCTTTCCACTACGCCGCACATGCTCCCCCTTTTAGACCCTTTGAACAGTGGCACAGCGCATGTTTTACGCTATCAATACGGCAAAGAAGGTGCTTTAGTTACGGTATTACGTGAATTTGCCAAAATATTACGCGAACAAAGCCAAAAATATCAAGAAACACAACGCACAGAACATCGCTTGCAAGACCTTATTGAAAAAGGAAACAGCTTGCTGGAAAACGGGCAATTGGGCACGGGCGCGGCATTTTTACAACGTGCCGTCAGCGAATATCCCAAAGACGCTCAGCATATTAGCGACATAGGACACATTTTGTGTCATTATAAACAGTATGCCGCCGCAGGTAAGGTCTACATGGCCAGCCTTGCGCATCATCCAAAACATAAAGATTTTTATTCCAGCGCCATTGAAGCCTATGTGCAAGCAGGAAACTACACTGCGGCAGAGCTAATTTTCTTAAAAGCTTTTCAACAATTTGGAAGACATCCACGCAGTTTAGCCAAATTGGCAGAACTGTATCTTTTATGGGATAAAGCCGATGAAGCTAAAGAAATAGCCCAAGAAGCTTTAGCCCTCAACGCAGAAGAAGAAGCAGCGCAAAAGGTTCTTTTATCCATTGCATCGTCCACGTAACATTTACATAGACCACACTAAAAAAGCGTTATCCATTGGTAAAAATACACTGCAACATTAAACGTTTTGATACGCCTAACCAAAGATTACCTTTTTTACGCAGTGCGCTTTGAAAAACAACTATTTTTTGCTTGTTTCTTTTTGCAATGCTTCTTTAGCGGCAAGACGTTCAGCTTCTGCCACCTTCGTTGCCCAATACTGCGCCTTGGAAGCATCCTTTTCCATACCAAGACCTGCTGCATAAAATTCCATCACATACTCCATGGCAGAAATATCGCCTTTTTCAGCTGCCCGTAAGTATAAAGGAAAAGCCTTAGCGTATTCCTTATTCACGGCGTGCATACCTGCCACATACAGCATACCGGAGGTATTACCTTGTTCAGCAGCCAAGCGCGCCCAATACAAAGCCTGTGCATCTTCATAGCTCACATCCTTATCAAGTGGGGTTCCACGCCCTTGATTGTAGAGCCAAGCCACCATGGCTTGCGCTTGCACCACATCAAGCTTTGCTGCCTTTAAGTAAAGAGGAAAGGCTTCTTCATAACGCTGTTCTTCATATAAAGCTTCCGCTTCTTGAAAATACGTATCTCCCGCCGTGTAGATATGGTCTATCATTTCAGAAACACCGCTCTCCCCTTGTAAGCCCGCCTGCTTATACCAAAAAAGAGTTTTTTCCAAATCCACGGGAACTTTTGCCTCAGGTACGCCTAAGCTATAACACACACCCAAAAATAATTGCGCTGAACCATCACGCTGTTCTGCAGCTTGTTGCGCCCATTTCAAGGCTTTAACATTATCACGCGGCACCACAATTCCTTGATGGTATATCCATGCCAACGCACTTTGCGCCGGTGCATAGCCACGCTCTGCCGCTTTATGATACAAAGCATAAGCTTCTTTATCCTGGTTATTGGCAGATAGTTTTTTGGCTTGCGCCACATACTCTTGCGCTACACTGTCCGTTTTTTCTCCAGCATAGGCCGGTACACCTGCCATACAGAGTATGCAAAAAAATCCGCAAATAAATTTACATCCCTGCAAAAAAAAGTAGGCTTTCTTTTTATTTTCAGACATTTTTATTACGGACATACCATCTCCTTGCGTTTTACAAGTCATTGAAAAAAGAAAAAACAGATAACTTCCTGTATGAATAGCATAAAAGTACTAAGAATTGTTCCTTATGTCCATAATAAAGGCTTCTACATAGGCGATGCTTAAAAACGTGTTTCCACTGGCTTTTAAGAAAGGCACGCTCATACCCCTTTCGAGGACGTCGTAAGCAAGTGACGGCAAGCCATGCCAGAGACATGTCTTGTGCAGTCGACAGCTGAAAAAAGCATTTCATATGTCTAAATTTTTACTGACATTTAAGTAATTTTTCAGTGTCGACTACATAATTCATTATGTCCTGTATCAAAAAATTAATGACGGCCAAACGATACCTATGAAAGTACCATTTGGCCGCCACAATAATATAAAAAAAGCGTTTTTTAACTGTATATTAAAGCCGTAGTCTTTTTCAATGCCTACTACATATGGGCATTGCGTTCCACAAGAGTGATTGTATTACTTACTTGACGCCCTGAAGAGGTTTGGCTTTGTAATTGTTTTTCAATGGTAGAAATACCCTTTACCACCGTGGAGTGACGGCGATTAAACCTTCCGCCAATCTCTTCTAACGTGGCAGAGGTATGTTTACGCGCCAAATAATAAATGGTGTCGCGCGCCAGTACATAATCCTTACGACGGCTCTTAGAAGTAATTTGCTTCTCCGTCACATTGAAAGACCCACATACCAAGCCAATAATACGTTCCATATCTAATAAAGTGGCTGTGGGCATAAATTGCGCCAAGACATCAAGAGCAAGCTCTAATGTTACCGCACAGCTTAAATGTCGCGCCTTAAAGAGCACGTTACGCAAGCAGCTTTCCAGCTGACGTACATCTTCATGTAAATGCTCCACTAAAAGATCTGACACAGCAGCCGGCAAATGCATATCTTGGGCATGCGCCTTTTGCTGTAAAATGGTGCGGCACATATCGCGCGTGGGCTTATCTATTTGCGCCCATACGCCGGAACAAAAATGTGATACCAATTGACTATCTACATTTTTTAATTCTTTGGGGCTGAAGGAAGAAGTCAAAACCACGCGGCTTCCTTGAGACTGCAAAGATTTAATGGTGGCTAAAGCCTCATTTTGAGTCTTTTCTTTGCCTTGAAAAAGATGCACGTCTTCCAATAGCAACACATCTAAATTGCGCAAGGAAGATTTAAACTCATCCATTTGGCTGTGACGCGAAGCGCGTACAAAATGCGACGTAAAGTCTTCGGCTGTAATATAGCCCACACGAGCACTGCCACGTTCACGTACCATATTTTGTCCTATGGCGTGAATAAGGTGTGTTTTTCCAAGGCCAGTATGGGCGCTTACAAAAAGTGTTTCCAATGAAGAGCTATGACGGCATATATCCTGCGCGGCAGCGGCTGCCATGGCATTGGAAGGGCCCACAACAAAATCATTGAAATCATAACGCCAACGTATACGCGTTAAGGGGCTTTGCGCTGGCATGGGAAGAGACATTTGCATGTCACGCCCATTCACCACGGAAAGGGGCTGGGCTGTGCGCCTGTCACTACCATAGGCTGAGGAAAGAAGAGGCCGTGTTTGCGCCGCTGAAGACTGTGGCACAACGGAGGGTCTTAGAGATGGATTAACAAGACCTAGAACAGCTTCGCGCACAGCAAAGGAGAGTTGCACTTGCTCACTTGTCACCTGCAAAGCTTTTGCTGCAGCTTCGCGAATAGCCACGGCAAAGCGACGCTCAAGCCATGTGCTTACATAGGCGCTACTAGTGAGTATGTGAACGGCTGTTCCCTCTACTCGGCCTTCTAAAGGAGAAATCCAAACCTTATAATCCCCGGATTTAAGCGTTTTCTCTAGATTCTCGCAAATTATGTCCCATTTCGTCTTCATGGAGAGGTTTTAACAAAAACAGGAAAGATTCAGCAATGCTCATTTCAGCTTTTTTCCTATCTTTACTTCCCCCAAAAGCAAAAAGGCTTAAAACTTCATAACATACCAATTTTATATAAATAAAATATCATTAATGATTTTTTCACTGTAGGTAAAATCCTTTGTCTTCAAGGTTTTTTTCTCACAAAATTTTTCTCTTGCAAACAGTTTTTTTCAAGTTTTCCACATTAAGTTATTAACTAAGCTTTAATTTTCTCCTTTTTTCTCTGATTTTTAACTTTAGCACTAGCACTGGCAATTCAAGAGCTTAGCCACTGTCAAGAGCTTTCTCTTCAAATCCTAAAAAAGTATTTATATTTTTCCCTCAAGTTTTTTAACAGCAAAGCCGATAAGTACATTAAGGCCATTATACCGTATCAGCCGCATATCTTGACGTCACAGGGTATGCATTATGAAAGCTGTAAAGGTAAAACTTCTGCACCAAATAAGGTGCAAAAGTGTACACACCGGCACTCCCGCATTTTGAGGCATTTTCTTTTTTAGAACATGCCTCAATTTTTTTTGGCATTGCCGTAAAAATGCCCTAAAAATTCTTTGGCAAAGTTTTCATATGATGGCATACTCTCCTTTATGAAGAAAAAGAAGAAACACCCAAAGCATCCTTTACAAGCTTTACCTGTACTTCCTTTTAGTGCGCAAAAAAAAGCCCAGCTAAGTAACGCAGCGGACAGCATCCCCGACGATGCCGCATGCTTTGCTCTATGGGATGCACATGGTATGCTTGATAATATTCGTGCTCACTCCTTAATGGTGGCAGATTTTGCTACAGCTTTAGCACAGATGGCTGTAGAAAAAGGGCACAATGTATGCGTGTCTTCCGTACGTGCCAGTGCTTTACTGCATGATATCGCCAAAAGTTACACCATTGCGCACGGTGGAAGCCATGCACAGATGGGGTCTTCTTTGGTGGTACAGGCAACTGGGAACAGACATATTGCTCAAGGAGTAGCCCTGCACGTAGAATGGCCATGGAAGCTACCCAAAAATATTTGCGATTTGCCTTTTTTTATTATCTATGCCGACAAACGTATCATGCACGACACATGTGTTTCCTTAGAGGAACGCTACAAAGACTTGTTACAACGTTATGGTGATACAGAGCATCATAAAAAAATGATTACGCTTTCTTACGAGCAAGGTGTTAAAATTGAAAACGCGCTATCAGCGCTTTTGGAGTGTGATTTAAATGCGTATACTCTTAATAGCGGGCGGTTGGTCTTGCGAGCGTGAGGTTTCACTTAGTGGTGCTAATATCATAGCTCAAACCCTCACGGCACGCGGACATAGCGTCACTTTTTTTGACTTATCAACCGGCTTTGACTCATTATTGAGCATTGCCAAAGAGCATGATTTTGCTTTTATAAACTTGCACGGTGCTCCAGGTGAAGATGGCTTAATTCAGGCCATGTTAGATACAATCCAAATTCCATATCAGGGCAGCGGTGCACGTGCTTCTTTTTTAGCACTGCATAAGGCTGCAACAAAACAAATTTACCGCCAAGCGCACATTCCAACGCCTGAATGGGAATTTTTGCCTTCTATGCCCCCTGCACAGTGGAAGTCATCATTGACTTTTCCCATCTTTGCTAAAAGCAATACCGGCGGTTCATCCATTTTATTATTTTGTACGCATAATGAAAATGAATTAAGAGAAGCCCTGAAAAAGATTTTCGCAGCTGGGTGTGAAGCTATTTTAGAAACCACCATTGAGGGACAAGAAGCCACGTGCGGCGTTCTTGGAGAGCAAGCTTTACCTCCCATACTTATTCGCCCTCTTGCAGGTGAGTACTTCGACTATACAAGCAAATATACACAAGGTGCTGCTGAAGAAATTTGCCCTGCGCCTTTACCCGCTTCTATAAATGCTACCATGCAAGATTTAGCTTTACGCGCACATAAGGCCTTGGGTTTACGAGGCTACAGCCGTACTGATTTTAGAATTACACCAGACGGGCGCGTATTTACCTTAGAGACAAACACCCTACCGGGGATGACTGCTACCAGTCTTTTACCTCAAGAAGCTAAAGCCATTGGTCTTGAATTTGCTGATTTGCTGGAAAATTTAATTAAGCAAGGTATTACATCATAAGTATTTTATAATTTAATACAAAAAAGCCCCCTTACATGTCATTTTAAAACACATGTAAGGGGGCTTTGTAATACCTTATTATTTATTTTTAGCATAGCATGATGTAGAAATAGGTCATGGGCTTAGCATATGTTTTACGTCATAATTTTCTTGTTTGCTCTGCTGGGTTATGGGGCTCGGTTATGGGGTAGGGCTATATTTATTTATTTTTAGCCTAGTGTAACGTAGAAATAGGTCA
>CAYJNA010000022.1:0-28226 GCA_964371225.1 uncultured Desulfovibrionaceae bacterium | reverse complement strand
CCATCATTGTATTTATTGCCAATAATAATAGTATCATTATCAGCACCGCCATCCATAATACCATTACTCATGGTAACTGTGGCAGGACGCACCACAGTATCAAGGCCAGAGCGGCCAATTTGTAAAGTGTCTTCGCCGCCATCGCCACGCAATTCGCCAGTAGCCCCAAGGCCGGTGGCTGAGATATAGTCATTACTACTGATGATAGCAGGAGCCCCCTGTATAATAATACTCTTACTATCACCACCGCTAATGACGGCACCATTAACAGTATTTAAGATGACGCTGTCATCGCCGGCTTGCAGGAAAATATCTTTTAACCCAAGACTACCAGAAAGAGCTTTATTGATGCTAAGGGTGTCATTGCCATCACCAAATTGCAACTTGCCTGTACCCAAGGTATCAAGGGTAATGGCACCGCCGTCATCTCCTGTGGCAAGGCCATAGAATATATTACTGGCAGCGGTTGTTTGTACAAAGCCTGCATTATACGTCCCCTTAAGGGTTATACTATCCAAGTAGTCGGTATCATATGTTAGTAAACTCCCTGTACTCAGCGCACCAATACTTACAGCATCTGCGCCAGTGCCTGCATCAACAATGGCATTGGTCACAGTGCCTTTAAGGTCAATGTCATCATCACCGCCAAAGGTAGAAATTTCTTTTTTAACGGTGGCTGTACCGGCAAGATTTTTGTTGATGGTGAGGCTGTCTGCGCCTGCGTCAAATTGCAATCGGCCTGTGCCAAGGGTATCAAGGGTGATGGAACCGCCGTCAGTGCCGGTGGAAAGACCGGTAAAGAAACCAACAAACGAATTAGCTGTGTTGAAATCAAAGGCTTGCACAAAACCATCATTATACGTACCCTTAATGGTAATGTCATCAAGGCCATCTGTAAAATAACTTAGGGATGAGCCCTGGCCCATACTACCTACACTAAAGACGTCAGCACCTTCGCCTAAAGTTACCTGCACATTGGTGGCGGTGGAAGAAATGCTTACAGTATCAGCACCGTCAAAGGTACTAATTTGTCTATTGGCAAGCGTCCCTATAACTTCAAGCCCGTCATTGCCAGACCCAAAAATGAGCTCGCTATTGGCATGAAGCCCCTTGGTGATGAGGGTACCGCCTTCATCACCAGAAGTTTCAAAAGTACCATTGAAGGCCCAGCCCACATTGAGGGTATCTTGCCCTGCGCCTAGACTTTCTGCCAATTCTGTATCACTTAGGCCGCTCTTATTGCCGGAAGAGGCGCCAAGGATGGTAAGACCATCATTGCCAGCACCAAAAACTAAATCGGCATTGGCTCCAAGCCCCTTGGTAATGAGCGTGTCTCCGTCGGGAGTGCTTTCCGTCACACTAGATGTAAAAGTGCCATTAAAAGCCCAATTCACCTGCAAGGTGTCATTACCTGCGCCAAGGGCCTCAGCAAAATCTGTATCTGAATAATTGGTCTTTTTGGCAAGAATATTGAGGCTGTCATGGCCAGAGCCCATATCAAGGGCATTTTCAGAGTCAATATCGGCTTTGTTAGCTGTAAAATTATTGATGGTAAGGGTATCACTGCCATCACCAAGATTAATGATATTTTCTTCACCCTTTATGGTGCCTATTTTTACGCTGTCATTACCGCCAGCGTCAGTAATGCTAGCATCGGTCATGGTGGTTATAGCAATAGTGTCATTATCTACACCGCCATCTACCCTACTACTATGAGAGGAGCCACTAAAGGAGTTTAGGGTAATGCTGTCTTGTCCTTCCCCACCGTTGATGGTGCTATCCTTGGCAGTAGTTATTTTTATGCTATCATTACCATACTCTCCACTGGAGCTATCACCATAAATAGTGCTGCCGGTACTCGTGGTAATGGTTATGCTATCATCACCACCATTACCAGAAATGACACTCTTTGTGGCTGTCTTGCTTATGTGTATCTTATCATCATCAAAGCCACCATTTACAAAGCCATTAGCTACAGTACTTATGGTGATGCTATCATCCTCCTCACCGCCATCTACAGTCCCGCCCTTCATGGTGCTTATGGTAATGACGTCATCATTCTCATTGCCATTTACAGTACCAGCTTCCATGGTGGTTATGGTGATACTATCATCGCCGTTATCGCCATAGACAGTTCCCCCCTTTAAGGTAGTTACGGTAAGACGGTCATCATCAGTCCCACCTTCTACAGCACCGGCTTCCATGGTGGTTATGGTCACTTTGTCAGTAAAAGAGCCGCCATCTACAGTGCCACCCTTCATATTTTTTACGGTAATGATATCACTGCTTCGGTCACCATCTACTGTGCCACCGTTCATAGTGTCTATGGCGATAGTATCACTATCATCGTCACCATCTACAGTGCCACCATTCATAATCTCTACGGTAATACGCTCATTACCATAGAATCCATTTACTTTGCCACCATTCATGGTATCTATGGTAATGCGGTCATCATCAAGACCACTATCTATGGCACCATCTTTCATGGTACCTATGGTGATACTATCCTTCTCAGCGCCACTATCTATTTCACCATTCGTAAAGGTGATAATCTTAAAGCTGTCATTGCCGTACCTACCTGTGATTTCTACGCCGGCACCATTTACGTCAGTTATGATAAAGGTGTCATTACCATCACCGCCGTTCACTGTGCCACCAGTAATAGTATTGAAAGTAAAGCGATCATTGCCGGCTTCACTCTCAATATTCGTACCTTCACCAAGGGTGGAATGGGCCGTGAGAACATTATTACCATGGCCCAAGTATATATCAGTATGGGTGACAGTAGTGCTGACGGTAGGATTTGCACTAGCAGGTGCAATACCAAGAGTAAGTGTGTCATTACCACCACTTAGGACATTTCCGCCATTATAATCTTTGGCATCAGTGTAAATGTTGGCATAGCTCACATTGCCTTTAAGCTGTATATTATCATTACCGGCAATAAAAGTAGTATTGGTGATAGTTTCCACGTCGCCAACGATGTGCGCATAGCTAGCGGCACCACCTTCAGGGGTTGGTGCTGTACCTTGTACGTCACCTGTAACTATTATAGTATCATTACCACCACGGGTACTACCGCCATTGGCAGACAGGGCATCCCCAACCACTTTGGCACTACCGCCCTCTATGCTCGCAAGGGTGATTTTATCAGCTCCGCCGGTGAACGTCGTGACCAGTAGGTTTTCAGCATCGCCCACAATGGTATCTAGGGGGTCAGGCCCCAGAGTATAATCTGCATTGGTTCCTTTTCCGCCAGAACCTATGACATCACGCCCACCTACAATGGTGGCTAAAGTGGCGTCAGCAATATCTCCAGAAAGAAGGTTGTTATCAGCATGTTCTTCTAAGTCAAGGATGTTCCCTTTACCTGTATAAGAAGTTTTAAAAATGGTCTTGTCCTTACCGTCGCCGTAGTGATTATTTACTGCCATACTATTCTCCGATGTTGCCTAGGGGTGTGGGTGAAATTAACATCATACTGAAGGGCTTTACATCATATACGTATAACCAAGAGTAGAAGTTATTTCATCGCGCCTAACTATTTGTTTTAGCTATTTTAAAGTTGAAATACAATTCTCTTTTTTGACTATTAATTGACAAATTTGACCAAATAAAATTAAGTAATTATACGGAATTCTCACATTATATAGATAAATATTGTTTACCGTTAGCATTTAAGCACAAGATTCGTCAACAAATTTCAAAAACTTAACCTTTTGAAGTAAATTACTAGAAAACTTCACGCACGCTTTAAAACACTACGCGCCAGCAAAACACAAAATCGAAATATATAATAAAATCTTATGTCAAAATATCTCATCAGCATAACGCATTTTAATTTTTAAATTTTAACAAAATCTATACCATCTCAATAAACAGTGAAAAACATTTTAATGCACTGTACAAAGAAAACTTAAAATTAAGAAGTTATAATAAGCTTTGCTGAGAATACAGATATGGAATATGTTTTCTGGTAAAGTTTAGACATACAAGGTACGCTTTTCAATGGCGACTCTACAAAACATGGCCTGTACATGACCTGCCACCACGTATAATAAGGTAAAACGACTTTACACGCATTGCATAAGGAGCATTCTTGCCAGCGCAAATACTGCATGCGGCGCGGAGCGAACTTCTAACGGCTCGAAGAGGGTATTTGGAGTGAGTGTAACTTTTTGAAAAATATGTGGAAAGACGCTTTATAGATACAACAAGATAAACAAGGCTTGTACCGCGTAAAATAAGCCAGCATTTATTAACATGTCCTGCACAATTGTTTTTGAATTGTATTTTTTGTGCTTTTGCAATAAATTGTCTCTTTGTGAAAATGTATCTGTGCAGGACAAAAAGAATAAAAAACAATCGCTTAACAGCGCAAGTGAATTACACTTACTCTTGTTTTTTGGTCACATTGACTATGTATGAAGGCTCGGATAAAAAGACAGGCTTTCACTTTCATAGCCATTCTATCATGTGGATTGAAAACCCCATCAGTGAAGAAGAAAAGGAAGCCTTGCGCAAAGAGCTTTCACGCCTTTGGGTGCGTTGTTGTTTTGGTGTAGCTCTCCAGGCATCGCCTAGCCATGGGTGTGTGGTAGAATTTCCCCATACAAAAAATGGTGATGTGGCTGACGTCAAGCCCTTAGCGCAATATTTAGCCAAGAAAATCTCTTATGAATTGACCTCTGATATATACAAAGACGGTCGCCTTTCCCGCCGCATATCCATTTGGGAACTGCTGCGCATTGCAGCCGAAACCAATGACCCAAGGCTCTGGGCTCGTTGGGGTGAATACATGAAGGGCATCAAGGGGGTAAATTTTCTTAGACTCACGCCGGGCCTTCGCGCCTTTTGTGGCATGGAAGAAAAGACCGATGCGGAACTATTAGAAGGTGCCACCGAAGAACTGATCTATACCTTTTCTGAAGATGATTGGGCACTGGTGGTGGCTCAAGGCGCACAAAGGAAGTTGCTTTATATCATAGATGCAGCGGTTAAGGAGGGGAAAGCCATAAATGCTGCCATAGAGGAGGCTTTACAGTGTGCTAGGCTTGGTTGTGATATAATTTCTAGTGAAGCTCTTCATGAACGGTTTTTATAGTTTTTTAGCGGTTGATACACAGCAAAAAACTCTTATATGCAATTACTTCAGCTCATTTGTTTTCAAAGTATTACGGCATTTAGGAAAACTTGAACAACCATAAAATTCATCTCCAATTTTGTGCCCTTTTTTTGCAACTCTAAGTATCATCTTATTGCCGCACCGTGAACAAGTGATAATTTCATTTATATCATCTACAGTAGCAGGAGCTACAATAGTGTTTATAGGTTGTACCTCTTCATTCACTTCCACAATTTCTTCTATGGGAAAATCTTTTAATTTTCTATACTTTTCCATATAGTTTTGTGGATTTTCCTTATGCAATTTTAAGAAAAACTCTCCTAATTCGATCATATCTTTCTCAGTAATTTCTGCTTTAGAGGTATGGTTTTTCACAAGATGCCTTACTAATTGGTCAACACTTATTATTTTGTTTTTTATATCCTCTGGAGCATATTTTGTGTTGATTTTACCTGTTGGGTTTGCCATTACCACAAGAGGATAATAATTCTTAGCACCAAATTTTTCAAATAGTGCCTTTGTAATTATATTTCCCCGTGCATCATAACGAATCTTTCTGACAAGATCTACATGTCGCTCGCACTGAGTAATAGGAGAATATATTTTATGTGATTTTCCTTTTCTTTTTCTATAAAATTCTCCATTATCAGTAATTATTACATCGCCATACATGTTTTTTGACTCGATGATATAATGTTTATTACGAGTTAAAATTAAGAAATCAATTTGAGCAGATATTTTTTCATATTCCAGTTGAGCAGATATCCAATCATATTCCAAGTATAAATCTTGCAACACAAGCATAGGAATTCTACTATTTTTTAGCTCAAACAAAATGTTATTTTCGCCTTTTATTCCATACTCTAAATTGCGGATACTTTGTTTTATATTGTTTTTTTCGCTTTCAGGGCAAGTATCTAGTATTTCTTTTAATTCCAAAATTTCATTCTCTGCATTTGAGCCTTTTTTTAGAATTTGGCAGCTTTTTATTTTATCAAATAATCTCATTTTATTACCTCCTAGTCCTTACTTGTCACAATTTCAAAACATATGAAAATGAAAACCATTTTTAATTATATCATACCAAGTATCAATAGTTTATTTGTAATTTCTAGAATTGGCGTGCTGTTTTTTAACGAACAGCGTTAATATATTGCAAGTAAAATAACGATAGCAATTAAAAAAGTTTAAATGATAGTATGAGCCCAAAATTCAAGGAGGGCTTATGCCAGAGGAATTACGGAATATGATTGCGCGCGAGGCTATACGTATCTTTGATATAAAAAGGAAAGAGAAGAAACTTACGCTAGATGATGTGGCTATAGTATTGTATCCAGAAAAAAAATTACCTGCTGCAAGAATGATGTTGCAACGACTGCGTGTTCCACAAGGGAAGAAGCCTCCAAGAAAAATGGATATAGGCGAATATGTTGAGTTATGCAAAGCTGTTGGCATAGATCCAGGCCATACATTGACTGCTATTTTACAAAACTTCAATGAAACAAAAATTTAATATTTTTTCACGCCTATCGTTATTTTTCTTTGACAAAATTAACGCTGTGGATTAATTTTTATTTCACCCCAACAGGAGCCGCCGAGGGCACGGGTGAAGAAAGACGGCGTACGCGCTGGACTGGAGCCTTGAACTTTAACCCCTGCATTGGTTTTATTTAAGGTGACACTATGAGTAAATCTGAATCAACTACGTGTTATTGCGGCAATGACGTATCTTTAGATGTAAATGTATTTAACAATGAAGATGATTATTCTTGCCGTATTTTTTGTGAAGATTGTGAGCTTTCAACACCTCACTTCAGAGCATGTAACCTTGAGGATGCTAGGGAGAAGGCTTTTTTGGCGTGGCCGCTTATTGTGGCAGTGGTAAATAACAATAGCTCAGAACTTTTCTAAACACTGTGCTAGGCTTTACAGGTTGCAGAAAAATGCTTATTGATTATATAGGGTGTCCAAATGAAAATTATTTTGACAGAAAAACGCAAAGACAAATTAGCTGACTACTCATTAAACATTTCTGTTGCTAGTTTTGCTGTTGCTGCGTTTGAAAGTAATTGGTGGGGAGTACTTCCGGCTTTTTTGTTTTTGGGAGTTTTCTTCATCCTGACCACGGAGGACTAACATGGCTATTTGGCTTGTCATTTCTGCTGTAGCAATCATCATCGGCGGCCTTGCCTTATATGAGAGAAAGCGCAAGGTGAACTAATGATTGCAGCGCAACAGCTTGTTACCAAATCAGATATGCAAGAAATGAAGCATGAATTGCTTAAATGGATTATGGGCATAGCTTTAGCACAGACTGCACTGCTCATAGCTGTCTTTGCTTTCATCAAATAAGCTTGCTTTCTTATACTTTTTCAAGGCGATTTCTTCGGAGGTCGCCTTTTTTGTTACCAAGTTTTTACTAAGGAGGACTTCATGGACGGCCTAACTCCCGAAGAATTCAAGGAAGTGGCGAAGCTTCAAAGGGAGCGTGAGGCACTTATGGAAAAAGTACGAAGCATTGACACTACTATTTCTCATATACTTGGAATATCGGCAAATAAAACGCCTAAAAAGAACATGTCATCAAGAGATTTTTTGGCTGCTTGTTCATGAGTGTTTTTTGGTACGCTGCACGTAAAAGGTGGGCAGTTAATTATAATGACAATGGTATTATGAGGCGTCGCCTTTTTAAGACAGAACAAGAGGCACGTAACTTTCATGTAGATTATGTGCAAGTTCACGACCCATCTACACGCCTTACACTGGGGGAGCTTGTTATAAGGTTTTTTCGAGTACATCGAGATTACCATTATATGACAAAGAAAAAAATTATTAACTTTTTTTCAGGCTATGAAAAAAATGGAAAACATGTTGAAGGAGCCGGAGAGTTTTTACGTAACAAATACGCCGACACTCTAAACCGTCGTGACCTTGAGCAAGTGCGCGCAAACATCATGCGAAATAAGGCAAGCAATACCACTTGCAACAAATATCAAGCATATATACGAGCAATCTTGCAATGGGCTGTACAAGAAGAATACATCTTGCTCAACCCTTGGCGTGATTTTAAACGCTTACCAGTTAAGCAGCGTATTCACACAGCAACCATTGACCACTTCAAGCTCATTATTGCAAAAGCTCCGGATTGGTTGCAATGGGCGTTTTATACGGCATATGCGTGTAGCCTTCGCTTTGGCCAGGTGGAACTTTTTAACCTCACATGGGATGCCTTCCACTGGGGGCAAGGCTGCGTAGTGGTGAGGCAAGGAAAAAGCGGACGGCTTAAACGCGTTTACCCTCCGCACGAATACATGGAGGCCGCCCATCAGCGATACTGTGAAGATAGAGCAAACGGAATTTCACTGGTCTGCCACCGTCGTGGCTGTAAAGTATACTCTTATATGCAAGCATGGAAAAAAGCTCTAAAGGCTGCAGGTCTCGAAGGTCTTGGCATCAGACCTTACGATATACGCCAAGTAGCCGCTACAGAAATGCTGAGCTGTGGAGTTGACCCTGCCACAGTGGCCAGCCAGCTTGGACATAGCACACCTGCCACCACCATGAACTTTTACGCTCATACAAATGTGGCCAGTCAAAAAAGAGCCGGGGAAACGCTGCCGAGCCTTAGTGAACACACAGTGACTTTTAGTGAACACAAAGAAAAAGGCTAGTTATCCAAAATTTAGAATAACTAGCCGAATTCACTTGGTACCCGGAGCCGGACTTGAACCGGCACAGCCTTGCGGCCGAGGGATTTTAAGTCCCTTGTGTCTACCAATTCCACCATCCGGGCAGATGTGTGGGCAAGGCTCATCGTCCTCGCACGTTTCTTTTAGAGACATGAGAGCATTCTGTCAAGCTTTTTTATAAAAAAATTCTCCAGAAAAAAAAATACAAAAAAATTACTTTTTGCTTGACAGATGAGCCTCTCTCGCTTAAAAGTTTTTCTGCACTTGAGTGCGGAGAGGTGTCCGAGCTGGCCGAAGGAGCTCGCCTGCTAAGCGAGTATACGGGCTTAAACCTGTATCGAGAGTTCAAATCTCTCCCTCTCCGCCATTTAAGTGAATCATACAATACAGATTTTACCGCAAGACCTTGTACGTATAGGTTTTGCGGTTTTCTTTTGCCCCCCTATTTGGGTAGTCTCATAGAAGCTACCCCCCTTATCTGGGTGATTTGACATGCCTCATTGAAGAATGATTCACCCATTGCCGCCATGACTACTACGCGCACAAAAGCAATGGCATACAATTCTTACACTGTCATGGGCGCCATACAAGCATACACGCCCTACCGTACACACAAAAAAGCCACACTTGGTAAAGTTCAGCCATACAGCGCATGTTTTTCAATGGAGACTATACAAGACATCTTGTGCATGGGCTGTAGCTGAGGAACAGAAGCCAGAATTGCTTTGCAAGTATTATGTCCTAGTCTACGCGCAATACCACCGAAGAAGCATTAAAGGCAGCCCAAAGAAAAGTGCCTAAGGCTATATTGGGCAGCATAGTCGTCGACAGGATGCATATTTCTGTATTATCAGAGACTTGCAAAATATATTCTATCATAGAACTCCCTTGTTTAACATCGGTAAGTGTTCCTGACAAAATATTCTCTGCGCTACAAAGTGGCATGTGCTCTGCGTCATAAAGCATGACCATGGGGGCTTTAACTTCGGCGCAAACCATTGTATTTATAGCAAGAGCAAGCCTTTGCACGCTATCATTGGTAATGAGCGCTTTAATGCAAATGCCATCCATCGCCTGCAATGTCACCAATGACTGTATGGCTTCTGATGTAATGGATACTATTTTCCCCACAAAGCAATTTCTTGCACTGGTTTTTTGACTCAACTCTTTTTGCACAAAGCGTTTTGCCACAGCCTGCATTTCCTCTGAAGAAAAGGCCACATGTGCCGTCGTGAGATTTGGCGTGGCATGACCAAGCATACTTTGCACTACCGGTAAAGGAATATCACTTTGCATAAGCTCAATGGCTCTGGCTCGGCGTATGGCTTCAGGGCCACTAAGCTCTTTAGGCAAGCCACAAGCTTCAGCGCATTCATAAAATTTACGGCGTACAAAACCTGCATCCAAATGAAAAGTGGGAGCATGGCTTTTTTGTGTTTTTAAAGTAGCAACGCTTTCTGCAATTTCTACACAAATTTGTTCAGGAATGGGAACATTGCGTCCTTCTTCCATTTCGTTTTTACTTTGAAAAAAGATACTATGCTGCTCAAAATTAATGGCTGTTTCTGGTGTTAAATTAAGAACTTCGCTTAGCTTTGCCCCTGTATAGCGGATAATAAGAAAAATCAATATGGTCGTAAGGCGTGATACACGCACATTTTCTCTTTTGGCAGATGCAAGCCATGTACGAAAGCTTTGCTCCAAAATATGTAACTGTTCTGTATTTAAGGCATGTTCTTGTGTATTTTCAGCCACAATGCGCCCACTGTTTTTGTGATTATTCCATGAAAATTGTGCCATATATATTCCCTATGCTAACCTTACTCAAAACTGACAAGTGAATATACTCTTTTTGTAAAAAGCCAACAAGTCACATTTATATTCTTAAATTACCGCAAATCTATTACCTTACCAAAAATACACACATGCTGAAACAAAGATTTTGTATGCTTGACACAGCACTTTTTTTATTGTTACCTTTTTATACATAATCGTGACAGTAAGGAGGTGTACTATGTTCTTCCCCGTTGCAGGTATAGAGGTAAATCCCTTCATTCCCCCCATTGTAGCTTTTTGTATTTCATTTATAGCATCTATGGGAGGAATTTCCGGAGCATTTTTACTGTTGCCCTTTCAAATGTCCGTACTTGGCTATACGCACCCCTCAGTAAGTGCTACCAACCAATTTTTTAATATCATTGCCATTCCTAGTGGTGTCTATCGCTATTGGAAAGAAGGCCGCCTTGTATGGCCTTTAGTATGGATTGTGGTACTTGGCACTTTGCCCGGTGTTTTTATTGGTGCCATTGTGCGTGTTTTATACTTGCCAGATGCAAAAAGCTTTAAACTCTTTGCGGCGCTGGTACTGCTCTATATTGGTGCAAAAATGCTTTTTGACATGCACAAAAAAACAACAAACAAAGCTGTGCAAGAAAAAAGTTTGCAAGATATGGAAAAAAACGCCCCTCAAGAAGCTGGTTATAAAGTATCGCAAGTTATAAATTTGACTATGCGTACCCTGCATTTCCGCTTTTATGATACGGAATATGCAGTAAATTTATGGGGCATTTTTTCTTTAAGCTTTATTGTTGGCATTGTGGGTGGCATTTATGGCATAGGCGGCGGCGCTATAATAGCCCCCTTCTTCATAACCTATTTTGGTTTGCCTATTTATATTGTGGCAGGGGCCACCCTCATGGGCACTTTTGTAACTTCCATTGGCGGCGTTGCCTTTTATCAAGCCATAGCACCATTTTATCCTGAATTTTCTGTAGCACCCGATATACTTTTAGGCTTACTCTTTGGCATAGGCGGGGCTTTGGGCATGTACTTAGGGGCTCGTTGCCAAAGGTTTGTCCCAGCAACTCTCATTAAATACATCTTAGCAGCGTGCTTACTTCTCACAGCGTGTAAGTATGTGCTGGACTTTCTAAAGGCATAAACCATATATGCACCATATGAGCTCCTGTACAATGCCATGTGCAGGAGCTTTATCATGACACACATTGACCATCCCTCATGCTTTTGTTACACACAAACATGCTTTTTTTTGCCAATACATAAGGGATACATATGAAAATAACGGAGCATGGCGGAAATCTTTTTCATTTGGCACAATGGGCCCCTTGCCCAGCTGAAGAGATTATAGACTTCAGCGTCAACTTGCGCCCAGAAGGCACTCCTCCTTTTTTACAACAAGCCCTCATGAAGGCCATGCACAACACGCACGCCTACCCTTCTCCCCATGCTGAAGAAGCCTGCCTTGCCGCAGCAGCCCATTATAAGCACTCTGCCGATTGTTTTGTTTTTGGTAATGGAAGTAATGAACTCATACATGCCCTAACGCGCTTATGTGCGCAGCAAGGCCACACATGCGCCCATATTATTGAGCCTGCTTTTAGCGAATACGCCCTTGCATGTACATTGGCTGGATTAAAAGTCGTGTCGCTTTGGGGCGGTATTGGCGTTCAAAGTAAAGATATTTTGCACAAAGCTCTGCACCAAATTCCTCCCAACGGCCTTATTTTTCTAGCTAACCCTGCCAACCCTTCAGGTACTTTTTATGCCAAACAGGATATGCTGGATTTACTGACCATGCGCCCTGACCTTCTCTGGATTATTGATGAAGCTTTTATTGAATACGCCGGCAAAGAGGAAGACGTTTCCCTGCTCTCACTTTTAGCTGATAATGTCATCATTCTCCGTTCCCTTACCAAGTTTCATGCCATGGCGGGGGTACGCGTAGGTTTTTTACTCACCTCAGCCTCACGCGCTCAAAGCATACGGGCTTTGTTGCCTTCTTGGACGGTCAATGTTTTTGCCTTACAAGCAGCTTTGGCCGTTTTTGCAGATACATCCCCTTACACAGAGCAGACACGTCAAGAAAATATAGCACGCCGAGAGGATTTATATACACGTTTACAGTGCATTGAAGCTATAGAACTCTTCCCTTCTGTGGCTAATTATATCTTATTTCGTCATAAGAAGGCGCCGCACAATCTGGCATATCTCTTATTAAAAACATATGGCATAGCCATACGTGATTGTTCCAATTATTATGGCCTAGAAGATGGCACATGGTATCGCGTGGCAGTGCGCTTTGCCCATGAGCATGAAAAGCTTTGCAGCGCCTTACAAAACCTTATTCATAATGAAAATACGCCACGGTAACAGCAGTACATCCTGCATACAGTATGCAGAGGTTTCATACTACAAAGGTAGACAGCGTCCGGCTATGACAAAGTAGGCCTGTTTAGCATGGTCTACCAAGAGCTGATTGGCTAAGCCAAGGCCATCATGGAAGGATCGTTGCAAAGCACTTAAGCCCACGCCTCCAAGGCCTGTCTCTCCCGACACAAAAATCATTTGCACTGGGTACGTATGCGTTAAGCACAAAAGCTCTTGTATTTCCTTTGTCACCTTCTGCTCAAAAAGCTCCAAACCTTCTTGTTCACGGCTTGCCTCCTGAAAAGGCGGCATACCTAAAAGAATATTACTTACCCAAAGCGTAACACAATCTATGAGCACCGTGGGTTTTTCTTTCATGGTACATTGTTCTAGCCACGCCTCTACGGCGCTGGCCACCGCAACATTTTGCTCCATGGTTTCCCATGTGACTGGGCGTCTTTGCGCATGCTTGGCTATGCGCTTTTGCATGGCAATGTCATCTGTATAGTGCTGGGCAGTGGCCACATACAGCACTGCCCCTTGAGCAATTTCCACTGCTTTTTGCTCCGCCTTAAGACTTTTTCCACTGCGGGTCCCCCCCAGGAAAACATACACATCAGCGGTATTTTCTTTTACAATCATTCATTTTCCTTATATCTACTGCTATGATGCCCATGACATATACAAGTCACACAGCAATGCATGGAAACTTTCTTCTTCATATACCATATAGTCAGCAGCATTTTGCACTTGGGGCGTCAATGTATGCCCTATACCCACAGCTATGGCCACATCTGCACAATGCATGGCTTGCACGTCATTTTCTCCATCCCCCACAAAAATGACCTTATGATTTTTCTTTTGCCATGCTTGCACAACGTCTTTTTTGCATAAAATATGCTCTATGCCTACTATGCCATTATCCTTTACACAGGCCTTGGAACTTTGCATGGAACAAGCAAAGCTTTTTGCCAATTCCACAAGCCACACATCCATATTGGCCGTAGCTATAAGGCAATCTTGAGCATAGGTATTAATAAAACTTTGTATTTTAGTGTGTAGCGGAATGGTTGCCAACACATGAGAGACAGCGTCCACAGGAAGTTTTTTCAAAATCCCTACCCTATGACGTAAACTCTCTTCAAAGGAAATATCCCCTTGCACTGTTTTAAGCGTCATTTCCGCCATGGGCTTTGTGATATGAAAATGCTGTGCTATAAAGGGTAAGCTTTCTACAGTGGTAAGAGTACCATCAAGATCAAAAATACATTTTACCATATACTTCCCTTAATACAGTGAAAATAAAGCGTGTATATAAAATACAAAACCTAGCTAGCCAGCCACCATAAACAAGCTGTGCAAAGCAACCACAAGCCCGTACTTAGCCACAGCAAGAGCACGGCTTTATGCATATGTTGCACAGTGGCACACCTTGTCCCCTGCCCTATAAAGGGGTGATGTACTTGCATATCACCATACAACACCGAGCCCCCAAGCTGTACTTGCAAAGCACTGGCAAAGGCAGCCTCTGACCACGCAGAATTGGGGCTGGCATGCGCATAACGATATTTCCAAGCCACAGTAAAAAGTTCCCTTATGCCGCACATACACCATGAGCGTTGTGAAAGCAGTCTTTGTGTCATGGCCACACAACAAATGCAAAACAAAGAAAGTCGTGCCGGTATCCAGTTAAGCACATCGTCTGCGCGGGCGGAAAATTTGCCAAAATAAGCATATTTCTCATTTCTTTTACCCCATTGCGCATCTAACACATTGGAAGCCCTGTGCAAAACCACCAATGCGGCGGCGCCACCATAGCCGTATGTGTACAAGCCCACACTGCCCCAAAAAAGACTGGCCAGCACCCCATCCACCAAATTTTCACTTATGCTTTCAATGCCGGCTCGTGCTATGCCGTGCGTATCTAAGCTGCGCACATCACGCCCCACTATCATGGAAAGCTTTTCACGCGCCGAAGCCACATCTCCCTTTGCCAAAGGGGTAATAATAGCTTGGGCATGCTGGCTAAGGCTTTTAGGCGCCATGCAAAAAGTCAGAATAAGCATACAGATACCATACGCGCCGGCGTTACCGCCAAGCCACGCCCCCACAGCCACCATGCCCACGGCCAGCGCAACACTTACACTCACCACCATAGCCCACGCCAGCGCCCCTCGCCCAAAGAGTACCCAAGGCTGAGAACCTTGGCGTAAAGAGGTTTCCAATCTGTAAGCAAAATTCCCCATGAGACAAACAGGATGCCATTTACTGCGCGGATCCCCTATAATGGCATCAAGAACCAGCGCACAAAAAAGCACGCTTAACTCTTGCATGTTAAACCCAGCCCTTTATAAATAGTCTTTATATCACAAGTGCTACGTACCACATCTGCCAAAGCATCCAAAGCTTGTTCCACATTATACGTACTGTGAGGCACCGTGGAAGGCGGCATATTTTTCTGGGCGCGTACATGATCTATAAAAGCGCGTCTAAAAGCATCGGCATCAAAAATACCATGCAAATAGGTAGCATAGCGATTACCCGTCACATAACCACAAATACGTGATTGTTGTACAGATTGTGAAGAGTGCGCAGTATCATTACGCAAAAAAAGCGGCTCAGCACTGGCGCCATGCGTAGTAATACCGTGATGAATCTCATAGCCATGCGCAAGCACTCCCAAGGGAGTGGTGGCAGAAGCCACATGTATAAGGGTTTTTTGCGCCGCAAAGGTAGAGCATATATCCATAAGCCCTAGCCCCTGAACCGCCGTATTTTGCGTTTCAATACCGTAAGGGTCACGTATTTCCTTACCCATCATTTGCAAGCCACCGCAAATACCAAAAATCCACCCATGGCGTGCGGCATGGTCTGCTATTTTTGGCGCAAGGCCTCTGCTACGTAAGTCTGCCAAATCCGCCACTACAGACTTGGAACCGGGTAAAATAAGAACATCAGGCTCACCAAAATCTTCCGCATGGAGGATAGGGCGCACACGCACATCTGCTTCATACATAAGAGGTGCCAAATCTGTATAATTGGAAACATGACGCAGCATAATAACGCCAATATCTAAAATACGAGCATCTTTTGTCTTCCACGTATCATGCCGAGCCCATGTAAAACCAGCCATATCTTCTTCAGGAATTTGAATATCACGAATATAAGGAATGGTGCCAAGCACAGACACTTGTGTGTGTTCAAGCATATAGTCATGGGCAGAAGCTAAATAGCTGGCATCACCGCGAAAACGATTCACCACATAGCCTTTAAGTAATTTTTTCTCTTCAGGCGTAAAGGTATGCCATGTGCCAAGAAAAGAAGCATAAACACCGCCTCTATCAATATCTCCCACCAGCAACACATCAGCTTTGGCATGCATAGCCATGCGCATATTTACAATATCATGCTCTTTAAGATTAATTTCCGCAGGGCTACCCGCTCCCTCCAAGACCATAACATCATAGTCCTTGGCTACATCGTCATAAGCCTTGGTCACCGTGTGCCATAGCTCTTTTTTCTTGGCAAAATATTCTTTTACCCGCATATGCCCTATGGCCTTACCCAGTACAACAACCTGCGAGCCTGTGTCAGAATGTGGCTTTAAAAGCACGGGATTCATGCGCGCATCAGGGTCAATGCGTGCTGCTTGCGCTTGCACTATTTGCGCTCTGCCCATTTCTTCGCCGGCAAGGGTAACTCCGGAATTTAATGACATATTCTGCGCTTTAAAAGGCGCCACCGCATAGCCGTCTTGTTGTAATAAGCGACAAAAAGCCGCCGCCAATACACTTTTACCTGCATGAGAACTGGTGCCTTGCAACATAAGAGCGGGAGTTTTAACCTTCATAACAGCCAATCCCCCAATACAAATGTATATAGCCAGCCCTGACATTTTTATATATGGCGCCCGCATTATGCGTACTGTCCTTCAGACTCACAGTATACAAAGGAGCGTATTCCTCATGATGAACAATATCTGACCAATGAAATTCATGCCCACGATACACATTTTTTGCCAAGCCCAAAGGCGCTTCACACAAAAGCTGTACCTGTCTGTAACCTAAAGAGCGAATGCCCTTTCCCATGGTGGCAGTGGCATGGAACACGCCACACATATCCCATATTTGCCCCTGCTCGGTAATCACATGTTTACATAAGTACATATAACCGCCACATTCTGCATATATTTCCCCATTATTTTCCGCAAAAGTGGCAATGCTTGTGCGCATGGAAATATTTTCACTCAATTCTTTGGCAAAAACCTCAGGGTACCCACCCCCCAAGTATATGGCCGTAATATTTTCCGGTAAGTGCGTATCATGCATGGGAGAAAAGGGCACAAGTTCAAAGCCCAATGTTTCAAGATGTCGCTGGTTAGCGTCATAATAAAAACAAAAAGCGCTGTCCTTGGCCACAGCTATTCTTGGTGCAGCAGCGGTGGCACCATGCTGTAAAGCCTTTGGTGCATGTGGCTTTTGCTCAAGCGTGGGTAAGGCAAGGCGTGGCAATGCACTTAACTGTAAAATGGCCTCCACATCACAATATGTTTCCATGGCTGTGGCAAGCGCATCATACCAATGTGCAGTAATACCCTGCGTTGACACTTCCGCACTGGGAATCAAACCCAACTGCCTTTCCGGCAAGTGCCATGCTTCATTGCGTGGCAAAGCCCCCAAAAGGGGCGGAAGGTGATGCAAGGCTAAAGCCTCACGCAAAAGATCCGTATGCCGCGCGCTTCCCACATTATTGGCTATGAAGCCCACAATGCGCACCCCTGCGGCTTTGGCATGTGTATAAAACCCTTCGGCCAAAGCTGCCGCAGAAGCCGCCATGCCACGTGCATTAAAAACTAACACTACCGGTATATCCAAGGCCTTGGCACAATGTGCTGTACTGCCTTCAAGACTACCCACACTGCGCCCGTCAAAAAGCCCCATGACGCCTTCGCAAATGGCCATGTCTGCGCCTTTGCTTATGCTGTGCGCCCATAAGCTTTGTACGCCGGCCTCCCCCATCATCCACGTATCTAAGTTATACGCCACACGCCCTGTGGCTTCAGCATGAAATGTAGGATCTATATAATCCGGCCCGCATTTAAAAGCCTGAACCTGTAAGCCGCAACGGGTAAAATAGCGCATAAGCCCCATACTTATAAGACTTTTCCCTTCGCCTGAGCGCGGCGCCGCTAAGCACAGTCCATGAAATTCTTGCATCATAAATCCTTTTATCCGCTTTTTAAGCCTTACATCCTTGCATCTTTTACGCCGCTCTTTATGCTTATTTCAAATATTTTTCAGCATAACCACGCGCTTCATACAATGCCTTATGCTTAAACACAGTGCGCGCGCTGCCTATGAGCACCAAGGTAGACATATCCACTTCTTGCTCTGGAAAATCACGTAAAGTGCCAATCCATTTTTCTTCTTGCGGGCGTCCTGCATGGCGTACATAGGCACATAGAAGCGTTTCACCGCGGTATTTTTTAAAAATAGCCAAGGCTTCTTGCAAAAGCTCACGTCTTTTTTTCCCAGCAGGATTGTACAACACCACAGGTAAGGCCGATTGAGCCACAGCCACAAGGTTTTGACGCACCTCATGCGCAGGAACGAGTAAATCGGATAAACTCACCAAGGAAAAACCATTTTGCAAGGGAGCCCCAAGGGAGGCCGCCGCAATATTTGCCGCTGTAATGCCGGGGAGAACCTCAATACACACATCTTCAAAGGCTTCATTTCGTGCCTTTAATTCAAATAACAGTCCTGCCATGGCTAAAATACCGGGGTCGCCGGAGCATACCATACATACGCTTTTGCCTGTGGCAGCTTCTGCCAAGGCATCGGTGCAACGCTGCACTTCACCCATCATACCATTTTGAATGATGGGCTTATGCGCAATACGCTCACGGATAAAATCTACATATTTTGTATACCCTGCCACCACATCACAGGAGCGCAATGCCGCATCCACTTGTGGGGTAATATGCTGCGCCGCCCCAGAACCTAAGCCCACCACCAAAACACGTTTTTGAGCTGGCTCTGGCGGTAAGCACTCTTCCCTTGATGGGCTTGTAGCCTTCACATTTTCACTTTGCTCAACGCTGTTATGCTGCCAAGGGCTGTCACCTTCTTCGGTGACATGCTGATTCAGCACCGCTTGTCCGCCCGTGATGCGCGCCACACGACGACAAAGACGATTTACCGCAGCATCTGCAGAAGAAAGGCACACACAATGCGCGCCACTTTCAGAACATGCAAGCACTGCCGGAGACTCCGCGTATTTTTGCAATAATGGCATAGCCATACACGCAGCCTGACTCACATCATTCACAAAAATATGCGCCGCATAATGCCCCCACTGTTGCTGCAATGCCCTATCAAAATCTTGCACAGTTAACACATGCGTAGGTACTTGTTGCAAAGCCTTTTGGGGTTTTTCTCGTAAAGTATCCTGCGCAGTGCCCTGCTCAAAAGTGCTGTAAATGGTTGCCGGCAAGGCCAAGCCTGAAGCTATTTCTTGCGCGCGAGCAAGCCCCTTGGCGGAAAAAGCATACACGGCACAAGCGCCGTCAAAATGCTCCGTGGGTAAATTATTTCTGTAACCGTGTGAAAAAGAAGCATCATATAAAAGAGATGCGGTGTCGTGCTGTGCCAAAGCCTTACCCACAAGAATAAGAGCTTGCCGCCCAATGCCGGCCTCCGTGCATTTTTGCGCCAAGGTGGATACCGTTCCCCGAATAAGGCGCTCTTCAGGCCATGTCACACGATAGACCAAGGCCGCCGGCGTATCAGGCGACACATCTCCCTCACGCATAAGTTTTTGCATAAGCGTATCAATTTTTCCTACGCTTAGGAAAAACACTAAGGTAGCCCCTGTTTTTGCAAAGACGCGAATATCTTCCTTTTCCGGCATGGGTGTACGCCCCGGAGTACGCGTCAGCACCACTGTTTGGCTCACTTCAGGGCAGGTAAGTTCACAACCAAGGGCGGCGGCGGCGGCAAAAACCGAGCTCACCCCAGGCACCACTTGCGACATGACGCCCTGCTCCCTTAAGCCTTTTATCTGTTCATTGATGGCGCCAAACATGGCCGGATCGCCCGTATGCAAACGCACCACGTGCTTACCCGCTTTGACAGCCTGTGTCATGAGGTTCACTTGCTCTTCAAGGTTCATGGCTGCTGTATCAAAGTGCTGGCATGTTTCTTTACAGGCTTGTAAATGCACAGGATGCACCAAAGACCCTGCATAGAGAACCATATCGGCCTCTTGAATGTATCGTAATCCGCGTAGGGTGATAAGATCTTCTGCCCCTGGGCCGGCGCCCACAAAGGTTACGCCCGTATACGCTGCTGTTTTTTTCATGTTCACTGTCTGAGTTTCCATAAATATTACGCTCTTTCTCTATGCTGTTTATCTTGTGAAAATGTAAATAGATAAATGGTATTTTGTGCTTTTAAATGATGATACTTGCCGGCTATGTTTTCTTCATGGGCTATTTGTATGCTGGATAAGGCGTACTTATGCTCTGAAGCGCAAGAGTTTATGGCATGGAAGCTCTCCAAGGAAACAGCACTCACCACTAAAAGCCCTTGTTCTTGTAAACAGGCTAAGCTTAATTCTATCATGGTGGCTATATCTGCACCGCCGCCGCCAATAAAAATTCTATCTGGCTTTTGCAAAGAGCCCAAGCCCTTTTGTTGCTGTGTTTTTTGCCTTTGACAAAAGTTTTGCAAAAAATCCACCGCATTTTCATGCTGTACGGTATAATTATCCACGCCCATGCGCTGAGCATTCTGCTGTATATGGGCCATGCGTTCCTTGTTTTTCTCCACAGCCACTACGTCCACATGCGGGCATAATCCGGCGGCTTCCAAGCCCACAGAGCCACTGCCGGCACCTAAGTCCCACAACAGCCCCCAGCGCGGCAAGCGCAGACGTGCTAAAATAATAGCGCGTACATCAGGGGCAGTGATGAGGTTGTTTTCTTTGGCATAAAAGTCTTCTTGCAAGCCCAAAGGGAGTATGGGTGCGGGGGAAATGGGCGAAGCGTCGGCAACGGTAGGAGCAGCAGAAATGCCGAAAGCCAAAGGCGCAGAAGAAGCACACGCATCATCACTTGCACTGGCATACTGAGTTAAAAAACCCGCTTTTTGCAAATAACCATAATGCTGTGGAGACAAGCACAACAGCATAGATGTGGCATGGCAAGGCTTATCTGCTAAATGTTCTAAAGTACCCACCTGAATTTTTTCTTCTGCTCCGCCAAGACATTCAGCCATGACGGCAAGTCTGTGTTTTGCCTCGGGTTGAAATGTCATCAGAGCTTTGGCAATGCGCGAGGCAGGATATTGCGTACCGCCGTATATCAAGGCCAAAGGTTCACCGGCCATGCGTTGTAAAGGCAGCGGCGCATGGGGTGCATGTACGGAAAAAAGCGCCACATCACTCCAAGGCAGGGCTAATAGGTGAAAAAGTGTTTGAAAAGCTGTGGTATGCGGGTGAAAAGTCATATTTTCCGTACTGCGCCCCTGCAATAAGGTAGCCCCCATGCCATGATAGAGAGCATCCCCAGAAGCCAATACCACCACCTGCTTTCCTTCTCTACACAAGGCCAAGGCTTTTTGGGCATCGTCTTTAGCCTTAGCCCCTATGCTATACACCTTTTGCCCGTGCTCATGCGTAAGATAGGCAGCGCATAAGGTTTTGGAGGCAAAAACCCTCTGTGCTTGCTTTAAAAGACGTAGCATTTTCGGGCATAGTTCTTGGCCTACACCACAAGAAATCACATGTATATGCCCTAATGTTTGCATGGGTCATGCCCCTTTTGAAGAAAATAGTCTTCCTCAATATGCGCCGCTGTTACCACTGCCTTTGCGCACGTTTTTGTAATGGCCTCTTGCTCTACAAGGTGCTTTCTTTCTGCCATGTTCAACACCCTTTGTGTAGTACGACTTTTCTCAAAAAGAAACGTACCTTGAAAATCAAAGAGCAATATATGCAACTGTGTGCGTATGAAAGTAAATTTTTCCAATTGCTCCAAGGCTTGCTCAGCCACCCTTTGCAAAAGAGCATCACGTTGAGAATCGGGAATGCACAGTAAAGCTTCGCGTACAGTGGCACTTTGCAGCACAGCTTCTTGCACATGTATGGCCTCGGGCATATGTTCTTGTACCGCTGTTCCTAAAATGCGCATATCTTGCTGCGCTTTATGCGCATGAGTGTTCGCATAACCGGCAGCATACTTACATAATTTCCCCGGCATACAGGCTATATATATGTGTTGCATGGCATGGGTGCAGGCGCTTTGTAAGCTCACCTCTATAAAGTCTGCTATGCACGTAAAAGCGGACTCTTCCAAATGCCCCAAGTGCTTACGGGCTCCTTTTTTGGTGCGCCCTCCTGTGCAAAAAACCATACTACTACCGCCTATGGTGTGATGCGCCCTGACACTTAAGCGTATGGTAGCTTTATACGCATCATGACTAAAGGGACGCACCAAGCCTGTGCTCCCCAAGATAGAAATACCGCCCTCAATACCCAAGTGTGCATTGAGGCTATGCTTGGCCATGGCCGCACCGTCCACCACGCCGCAAGCAAAAAGCCAAACGCCATGACGCATTCCTGCCCTCAACAAATTTTTTGCCAGCATTTCACGGGGGCCTGTATTTATGGCCCATTTTCCTTGCGTGCAATCTAAGCCTCGACGTTTGCAAAGACCAATGCCCTCCAAGGCATGTACAATAAGCTGTGCTTCGCCTACAGGCAGTATATAATCCTCTGCTTGCGCTTCATGCACAGAAGCTTCTCGCAAAAAACCATAAAAAAGTGCCTTATGCGTGCAGTCGGGGTCATCACCGCCATCTTTTTGCACAGCAAGCATGCCCTGTATTTCTTGGGAATATAAGGGAATAAGGCGTGAGTGCCCATCTAAAAAAAGTACGGAAACATGGGGTAAGGGCTGTTGCAAGGGCTGTTTTTTTTGTTCCCATAAGCCAAGAGCCAAAGCGCACATGCTGGCACCTGTAGAAAAGCCCCAACGTAAAGAAGTTGTGTCATGCTGCGCGTCTTTTGCCATATGCGTATACCTTTAATTTTTTTTGCACAGTACAATGTGCTAAGGGCTCTTTTTATAAGATTTTTACCTCTTGGGTAAAGTGCTCGGTTATGGCGTGTAAAGTAGTTAAAGCCAATGCCGACCCACCACGCCTGCCATGCAAAACAATTTGCGGCACGGAGCAAGAACGCAATAAGTTTTTAGATTCCACCACATTTACAAAACCCACAGGCATACCTATTACCAAGGCCGGCCGTACCCCTTCTTCTAAAATATAACGCGCTATACGTGCCAATGCCAAAGGAGCATTACCTATAAGCACTATACTTCCTTCTAAAAGAGGTCGTGCTTTTTCTGCGCTGCACAAAGCTCTGGTGGTGCCACGTTCTTGCGCTTGTTGGCGAATATCTTCATCGGCTATGTAGCAATGTATATCATCCTTGGTATAGCCTGCATGTGCCGCTTGCAAACGCGCTAAAGAAAGCCCCGCTTTAATCATATTAGAATCGCAAAAAAGCGGCGCTTTGCGCAGTAAGGCTTCTTGTGCTGAGGCTATGGCGTCGTGTTCAAAGCTTAATTGCTCCACTATGCTCATATCCGCAGTGGTGTGAATGAGGCGCCGCGCCACGCGCCACTGTTCCAGTGGCATGTTTGTGTGCAAGGCACATTCTTGTTCTATGACACGAAAGCTTTCCGCTTCAATATCTGCGCCGCTTAAATGCCAGCGAATATCCATACACCCTCCTCAAGCATGCCACATGCTCAAACACTATTTACAGCTTTTTTTCTTCACCATCATAAGGGAAAGATAGGTATCTGTACGATTTTGAATCTGCTCTAAATCATGCAAAATTGCCTCATTTTCCATGCCAAGATATTCTCCATAGATAACTTCTATATGCTCTTCCTGACGTAATCTTTCAATGAGGGCATCCCGACTATGATAGGTTTTTAACAAGATGGTCGTGGAGTTTTCCGGAAAGGTAAGCTGCTCTGCCGCGTCAGAGCTGAAGGAAGGAATAACGCGCAACATCTCTTTATTTTCCACCAATACCTGACCAGATTTCGCCGCCAAGGTTGCAAAAGAGGTAATGCCGGGCACAATCTCCACCTGCACATCAGGCAATATTTCTTTAATACTTTTGAGCACATAACCAAAAGTACTATAGGTAAGTGCGTCCCCCAAAGTGGCAAAAGCACAGTCTTGACCTTGCTGCAAACAGGCTACAATTTCAGCAACATTTTCTTGCACTTTGGCAAAACGTACAGTGGCATCACGAGACATGCTAAACACTTGTACGCGCACGTCCCCTTGCGGTTGCACAGAGTTCACCACTTCCAAGGACACGCTATTGGTGGCATTTTGGGAGATAACCGTAAAAATAACAGACGCTTCTCTTAATACTTCCACAGCACGTACAGTAAGATACTTAGGATCTCCCGACCCTATGCTTACGCCAAACAATGTACCTAATTTCATTTTTTACCCTTAGTCCGCGCGCACTATGGGCGCAATATCAAGATAGGCCTCTTCACTATGACGTAAAAAAACGTCTCTGATGCCTTGCACTTGACCTAAACCTACCACATGCTGACGTACTGTAAATCCTTCTTTTTGTAATAAAGAAGCCCAAGAATCTTCTTCCGGCCCCACAAGATCATTGACGGCATGATCTCCAGCCACAATCATAAATGGCATGAGCCATACCGTTTTTATACCATCTTTTTTTAATTGCGTTACAACGGCATCAAAAGACAATGCCCCCTCCACACAGGCCAAATGTACATTTTTATCGGCAGCGCTAAAAGCCTGAGCTGTGGCCACCAGTGTTAAGTCACCGGGGCCGTGATCATTGCCATGCCCCATAAGTACAACGGCCTCTTCTTTTTGGCGCTCTTTCGGCACAGTATCCAAAACAACTTGTACCACTTCATCCATATCCTTTTTGGAAACCAGTAAAGGATGCCCTAATTTGGCAGTGGTGAAATGGGTGGGGTGCTGTACAATATGACGCACCAGCATGCGTTCTGTTTCGCCATATTCCGCCGCAGGCGTCACATGAAAGGACTGCACAGTAAGGTTTTTAACCCCTTTTTGTGCAAGGTCATGTAAGGCTGCATCGATGGAAAAAACAGGCTTTCCTTGTTTCTGGAGTTTTTTGCGAATGACTTCAGAAGTATAGGCCACGACAACGGGGCCGCGTTGCGCGTATTTTTTTTGAAAATCCGCTTCGAGAGCATCAAGAGCTACTTTTGCACTGGGAACAGTGGTACCAAACATGACAAGCAATGTGCCTTCTTTGGCAAAGACAGGGCTTGCAACAAAGAACGCGCAAGCAAAGACCATGAGTAGAATGCGTTTCATATCATCACCTTCGATCTAAACATCGTAGATCTAAAAGATATGCTAAGTATATCTCAGAGTGCTGACAAAGTCAGCGCGACCCAAAAATCAAGAGTAGGCGCAATTCACTTGTGCCGTTAAGCGATTGATTTTTGTGCCTTTCCGCTTGACAGCTCTGCTGACAATAACGGCGCAAACTCCACGCAGTGGGGTTTGTCATTAGCCTGAGACATGCTAAGTATATCTTTCTATTATATTTTAGGATGGTTCCCGACTATAATGGCTAAAACAATGCCATTTCTACGGTTGCGAGTCAGCGTCGATTTTCACGAACTTCCCAATTATGTTACCATTAACACCTAAAATTATTTATTCTTACCGCAAGGGTATGCTTACCGCATGACTACAGTCATGGCAAGCTATTTCCTTACGCCGTCGAACATCTGGGCTACGCCTTAGCCAAGGCATAAGCAGAGCAGCATGGCCGTTTCTCCCATTTCAATGATGCAGCCATACACATCACCAGTGACGCCGCCAAGCGTATTTTTAGCCACACGCATAAGAAAAAAAGTTATCCCAAAGGCGGCTGCACAAGCCAAGACTATGGAGTAAGAGGTTATGCCCTCTATGGGAAAATAGGCAGAAGAAAAAGCAGTACACAAAGCTAAAAATGCGACATAAAGGGCATTTTTCACGCGGATACTACGCGAAATATTTTGTGTTACCGCCATGCCCAAGCCTTGATTTTGCTGTTGCTGGCGCGCATACGGCGCCGCAGAAGCCACAAAAACCATAGATCTACTCATGGACGTAATAAGGCACAGAAGGAGACCACTTTGTATAAAAGTATAGAGCGTGGCATGCGTAAAAAATACCTCTGTCACATGTATAAGGGCAAAGACCTTCAATGCTAAAAGAAAAAAAAGCGCCACCACGGCAAAAGATCCCACGGTGGGTTCTTTCATGATACGCAATCTTTTTTCTTTAGAAGCTTCCACGAGCAAAGCGTCTGCGCAATCTGCAGCGCCGTCCAAATGCAAGCCCCCCGTCACCATCACCCATACCAAGACCGTTAAAAGCCCTGCCAAGGGAAGCGGGAAAAGGGAAGCAAAGAGCCCTTGAAAAAGCCACACGCATACGCCCACAGCCATACCCACAGCGGGTAAATAGGCCATTATTCCTTCCAAGGAATGTTCTTGTGAAAGACGCCCCACTGGCAAGCGTGTAAAAAAGGCCAAAGAAGCGCGAAGTCCCATGTACATTATCCTTATTATATGTGCTCAAAAGCTAGCCTTAAAACTCTATACCCTTACTTGCCGGCACACCGCTTTTACAAGCATGTTTAATATCAGCTATTTCTGATACTATATCCGCCATATCCACAAGCCAAGGGCTAAGCCCTCGTCCGGAAAGCACCACATGTATTTCCTGCTCTTTACACAATGTCACAATTTCCGTCACTTCATCTTGAGAAATTAAATCACTTTTTAAGGCATAGAGGCATTCATCTAAAATAAGCATCTGCGCCACAGCCGTTTTTTGCTTTGCCCAGCGCAATACCTCCAGTGCAGCTTGGCGATGCAAAGGTCTTTGTTCTTCCTTGGTAAAAAAGCCTTTTCCGCCAATGAAAAAATTTTCTTGAAGCAATTTTTTTAAAAACTCTTGCTCTCCGGTATGTTGATCAGACTTCATGAATTGAGCAAAGCATACTTGCATATTTTGCCCATGAGCGCGTAAGGCTTGCCCCACACAAGCACACGTTTTCCCTTTGCCATTACCCGTGTACACAATGAGCATACCGCCCCCTTACAAAAATATTTCACATGTCATTTTTATTGATAGTTGCATAACAGAACTGATGCTGAAAAAATATTTCCACATACTTTTCATAAAAACACGCTCACTGCAAATACCCCTTTCGGAGCCGCCAGAAGCAAGTGACGGCTTCTTATACGCGGCGGCATAAAAAAAAGCATAAGCACCGCGCGCTTATGCTTTTACATGAAAAATGTACATATTAATTCATTGTGGCATATTATAATTGTGCCTGTAAGCTCGCCAATTGTGATTCTAAAGCTGCCACTTCCGAAGAGCTTTCTCCATCACTTAATTGAGCTTTTGCTGCAGCAATAAGCCCTTCAAGAGTGGCAATTTCTGACTCTACTGTACTTTCAGACGAGTCACCGCCGCCACCGCCACCGCCGCCGCCCTGACCGCCGTTACCAGCTGCGCCTTGACCACCATTATCGGCTGCCCCTTCACTGGCACTTACACTTTCACTTTGCTCTGCTATGGCGTCAGCACTTTGCTTTTGGGTAACATCTCCCTCAAGCGTGGCCTGTTCTTCACTCTTAGCACCATTTTCTTGCATGGCTGCATATAAATATTTAGCTTCATCAGAGATAGACAAAGTATCACCAGAAGTCTTAAGCACATCTTCTGTTTTTTTAGTGACTTGTTGTATGCCGTAAGCATCAATCCCTTGCAAGCCTATACCACTGGTTAATGTAGATATATCCATTGTACCCTCCACGGAATTTTTTTCCTTTAAGGTACATCTTGCAAAATATATGCCTAAAATTTTTTACACAAATAGTACCATGTCGCTACATACAAAAATAAAGCATGGCCTGCGTGTATTTACCTCCACTGTATGCTTTTTTTGCGTCGCAATGGCTGTGTATACGCCTATACTGAGACTGTCATCAACGCTCCATGAGGTCTTACGCAATGAATTGCGCAGAGGTTTCATACTAGCAAAGAAAATTGTGTATTTCATTGAAAAAGAGAAATGAAAATACTTAGTCGATGCCTAAAAACGTGTTTCCACTCGTTTTTAAGAAA